>CAZGMU010000385.1:2753-4620 GCA_964526975.1 uncultured Planctomycetaceae bacterium | reverse complement strand
GTTCGCCGGGCCAGCGTCGAAGTGCCCAGCCTGGAACGCGTCCGCATCCTGAAGCCGGAGGAAGCACATGGCGTTGAAGGCGTCGCGTATGTGAAGATCCCGGCCTTCCAAAAAACAACCGCTGCCGATTTGGAACAAGCCCTCTGGGACCTCCATGGCAAGGGCATGCGAAAATTAATCATCGACCTCCGCGGCAACCCAGGCGGCCTCCTCACCGCTGCCGTCGAGATCGCCGACAAGTTCATCGCCGACGGCGGCATCGTCTCGACCAAGGGTCGCAGCGAACAAGAAAACTTCAGCCACCGCGCTCACCGCGCAGGCACTTGGCGAGTGCCGCTCGTCGTGTTGATCGATGGCGACAGCGCCAGCGCCAGCGAAATCTTCGCCGGCGCGATCAAAGACTCGGGCCGCGGTAAGGTCGTCGGTGTCCGCTCGTACGGCAAGGGCTCGGTCCAAGGCATCTTCCCGCTGGGCAAGACGGGCGCTGGAGCTCGTATAACCACTGCGAAGTTCTACTCGCCATCGGGCCGGGCAATCGCCAATGTCGGCATCACGCCCGATATCGACGTTCGCCGCGCCACCACCGTTGCCAGCAATCAGGCATCGACGAGTGAAGCCTATCTCGTCAACTTCCGCGGTGCGAGCAATACCAACGCCCCCCAGGCCTCGGACAAAGATCAGGCCCTGGAAATCGCCGTCGGCGTAGTCCGCGACCTCCCCGTCGCGCAACTATAACCCCACCCCCTTTTCCAACTCGCAACCCTCCGCTTGCGGCTTAGCGCCCGCAACGCTTGCCTCAACACCGCGTGCCGCGGAAAACCTGGATCGGAGAACCTTCGGCAATGATCGCGGTCGTCGGTTGCATTGCCAGGTATTCGCCGAGCGGCGACTCATAGTTGGCCACAACGTCGCAATCCCAAGTGATCTTGTCGGCAGCGGCAACACGCCACGGCACATGGGCAACCTGGTATTCATGCGTGCCGCCGTGGCGACCATGCGAATATCCCCAATAGTGCTCCACAATAAATTCCTCAAGCGAACCGGCAGCAGGCAACGCCAGCGGAGACGCGACACGAGCAACGATTCGATTCCAGCGGCTTGACAGTTGCCACGCATATTCGAGTTTATCGCCCGGCGCAAGTTCGTCACCGGCAATTTGTTTGCCGACACGCATGGCTCGCGCCACGTAGTTTTCGTTGTAGAGGCGATTGGCCAATAGCGCGACCGCCCGACGAGGAACGATCTCGCGCACGAACACAACCCCACGACGCACTTCGCCGCCGACTTCGCGACGCACGTAATAACGAAGGTTGATCTCCGGAAAACTCGTGTGGCCAAGAACTGGAATACCGCAAAGTCGGACTCGCTCGAAACTAAAGGCGACCAGACTGATGTACGCCTGCCTGTCGTGGAGATCGGGCTCGGTATCGCGGGGCGCGAGCTGCCGGATAATGTCCGCCGGAACCGCAAAATTCAGCAAAACAAGATTGCGCCAGGCTGCGGTCAAGAAAGGGCACTCGAGCATGGCAATGATTCCGAATTCGTGCGAATTCGGCTACAGAAGGTTCAATCCTGCAAATTCGGCTAAGGGGGTGGCGGGTGGTCTGGTTGACTGTGTTTCCTCACTGGTCGATACTCGAAGGTAACTTTTTGGCTCTTTTTAGGGAAGGATGCGCGCCATGGCTCGCGATGAGGATGAGGATTTGTACGACGAAGAATTCGACTTCGTAGACGATGATGATGTCGAAGAAGACGACGAGGTCGCCGAAGAAGCGCTCGACGACGAGGAAGAAGTAGACGACGCGATCGACGCTGAAGAGGACGTTGAAGAGCCCGTCGATGAGTACGGCCGACCCGAAACTCCGCC
>CAZGMU010000385.1:0-2741 GCA_964526975.1 uncultured Planctomycetaceae bacterium | reverse complement strand
TTACGTCGTCCACGTCTACGAGCACAGGAAATTCACCCGGACGATCGACCGACCCTTCACGGCCGAAGATGCCGAGGCGTTCGCCACCGAATTCAATCGCACGTCGAAGAACTACGGCCGTCTGGCGGTAACCAGCAAGAACGACGCAAAGCCCAAAAAAACGCTGGACTAAAATCGGGACTTAGCGTCGGTCGCCTGGCCGAATCCCCACCAACCCGCTCTACGCAGACGAATAAAGCATCCTGTTCCAAAGCTGGGTGTTTAGAGTTGAGAGTTTAGATGAACCACAACGACACGAAACGCTCGAAGGCATGGTGGAAGCTGACCATACTCGCTGCTGTAGGCGCTGCGCTGGTTGGCATCCAATCTCGCCAGGCGATTGCGGAGATACCACAGGAAATTCGCGTAATCACCTACAATATCCACCACGGCGCCGGTCTCGACAAGAAAGTCGATCTCGAACGCATTGCGAAGCGGCTGATGGCCGAAAAGCCCGATATCATCGCGCTGCAAGAAGTGGATCAGGGAACGCGGCGCACCAACCGCGTGGACCAGCCAGCGGAGCTGGCCAGGCTCACCGGCATGGAAGCCGTCTTCGGCCGCAACATCGATTACGAAGGCGGCGGCTACGGCACTGCGGTGCTGACGAGGCTGCCCATTCGGTCGAAGGAGACCGTGAAGCTGAAGTCGTTTTACGAGAGCACGCCGCAACATCAGGAGCAACGCGGCGTACAGGTGTTGGAGTTAGGCGCCGCCGGAGAACCCGGATTGCTGTTCCTGGGAACTCATCTCGATTATCGTCCGCCGGACAACGAGCGAATGGCGTCTGCCAAAACGATCAACGAGCTCATCAAGAAACATGGCGACAAGCCGGCGCTGATCGCTGGCGACTTCAACGCCACGCCCGAAAGCGCGCCCATCCAGGAATTCCTGAAAGAGTGGAAGGTCGCCGGCTGGGACGGCGCCGACGCAAAGGGCATCCTCACTTTCCCTGCAAACAAGCCCGACCGCCGCATCGACTACGTGATGTATCGCCCCGCCAACCGCTGGAAAGTCGTCGAAACACGCGTCCTCGATGAACCGGTGGCCTCCGATCATCGGCCGGTACTGACTGTACTGCAGCGAGTGGATAAATAAATCCGTTTGTTTTGCGGTATATATAGCCGACCCGTCTTGGGTCGGTTACGGCCTACCATATCCACTGCATTTTTAGCCACGGAAGCCACCGCATTCAATGCAATCTCTTACTGGCGCGTAAATTCCCAACCGCGAAAAAATTCCTGCTGGAGGATTGGCATCGGCTGAGCAAAGCCAGCGGCCGCTACGTGGTTTAGCATCCAACTGCTCGTTTCCGGAATGTCAGATTCGCGAACATGCGTGCAGGCTTTGTCGCGCTGGTCGGGCGTAAGCGCAGTCCAGTCGTTCGCCATTTCGGTTGTGAGACGGGTAATGTAGGCGTCGTGCGATTCGTCGTTACGCCGAACGGCGTCGATCCAAATGAACGTCCCACCGGGCGAGAGCACACGATAGCAATCGTGGATAATGTTGATCTTCGCGTCGGTCGAAAAGTGATGGATCGAATAGCTGCCAAGAACGACGTTCGCGGAATTGTCTGGCGCCGTATGAAGAAAGTCGGCAAGGTTTCCCGCGACGACTTCGGCACGGCCGGACCAAATGGAGACGTTGGCCTGAGCGAGGGTTGAAGCATCGGAAACGTCGACACCGCGGTAGCTGGCAACGTTCGCATCCTTGAATGCCGTCGTGGCGAGCCACGAATCGCCGCAGCCGAGATCGATGATACGCAACGGCTCAGCTTGCTTCACCGCCCACACGGATAAAGCGGACATGATTTCCGCGTGATACATGTAGTCGGCGTTGACTACTGCCTGATACATGGACCAGGCGTCGAATGTTTCTTTCACGCGAGCGAAGGATTGAGGCATAGCGGGGTTTAGTGGCCAGAGGTCGCTCAAAGGCAGGCACTATTAGACTCGCCTCTAGTTGCGACCGCAATTGCTTTGACCGTTTTCCGCGACGTATAATTGAGCGATGCCCACCGTGTTGCGAAGTGGTCCGTATCGGTTTTTCTTCTATGCGGGAGACCGCGACGAACCGCCACATGTACATGTGGAACGCGATGAAAGCGAGGCCAAATTTTGGTTGGATCCAATTCGGCTAGAGCGAAGTGCGAGCTTTCGACCGAAAGAGATCAAAATGATCGAAGATCTGGTCACCGACAATCAGCAATACTTATTGGATCGCTGGAATGAGTTCTTCAACGACTGATCAAATCGCTACGGCTACTAACGTGCGCTTCGACGACGACAGTATAACGATTGAATTGTCGGACGGTCGAACTTTATCTGCGCCGATCGCCTGGTATCCCCGGCTCGCGCATGCAACAACTACCGAACGACTCAACTGGCGGCTCATCGGAAGCGGCCGTGGTATTCATTGGCCGGAACTCGACGAAGATATCAGTGTCGAGAATTTGTTGGCGGGCAAGCCATCGGGAGAAAGCCAAGCTTCCCTAAAAAGGTGGGTCGAAAACCGTTCCACTAAATCGAATGCCTGACAACAACACACTGAGCGATTTTGAATTCGACGATAACAGCGGTCATCTTTTCGTTCTTTTAGAACGGCCTGCTTTTGAGAAAGTCGTCCAGTCGCTCCAGACTCATGCGGAAATCAGTGACCTCTCGGAGGTCGATGTCAGTGAAGTCTCCCAACTACAGATTTAC
>CAZGMU010000384.1:0-4624 GCA_964526975.1 uncultured Planctomycetaceae bacterium | reverse complement strand
GCATTTGCGGCGGGGGCGCTTTCACAAGCCGTGCGCAGCGTTGGTGTGGAAACTCCGGCCGCTTCGCACGCATGAAACATAGCGGGGAACGAGGAGCTTGGAGCAGGGAGCCCGAAAACGAAATCGGGCTCCCCGCTCCAAGCTCCCTGCTCCCCGCTTTAAGAGCCGGAGGCCGAAAAAAGGTGGCCGAGATGAGCGACGCGCGACAGGACGCGCCTTCGACAACACCGCCGACATACGTCCATTTAGCTCGCGCTGCTACGCGCATGTTCGATCCGGACGAACTCGAACGGCTGGTGCCTCGTGCCCGTGGCGGCCCACGCCTCTCGGAGGTCAACGGCGCCGGGGCCGGCGGTCTCGATCCGCTGGCCGCCACCGAAGTCATTGCCTACGATTTCCTCGCCAAAGGTGGCAAGTACTCGCGGCCGTTCATCACGCTCGCCGCGTACGATGCCCTCACCGGCGGATGGTGTGCCCGGCCTGATGGCAGTGAGCAGGTTTGCGACCGAATCACCGACGTCGTCCGCCGCACCGCCATGTCGATCGAGTCGTTCCACAAAGCCTCGCTCGTTCACGACGACATCCAAGATGCCGATGAATTTCGCTACGGCGAGCCGACGCTTCACAACCAACACGGCGTTCCCACCGCAATCAACGTCGGCGACTACCTTATCGGCATGGGCTACCGCCTTATCAGCCGCGACATCGATGAAATGGGGGCCAACGCCGCCGCCGACATCCTCACCAAAATGGCCGACGCCCACACCCGCCTGAGCGAAGGCCAAGGCGCCGAACTAGTCTGGCGCGATAGCCGCAACAAGCGATTGTCGCCCAGCGAAGCGCTCAAGATCTACGCACTCAAAACCGCGCCCGCTTTCGAAGCGGCGCTCTATTGTGGCGTGCGCCTCGCCGGCCCGGCAGACCAGTACGCCGACCCGCTCGCCCGACTCGCCAAGTACCTTGGCGTCGGTTTCCAAATCCTTAACGACTTGCAAGACTGGCGCGGCGACGATTTCAACAAGCTCACGCTCGGCGGCGACGTATTGGGCGGCCGACCGACGGTCCTCTGGGCTCTCGCCCTCGAGGGACTCGAAGCCGACGAAAAACGAGAACTCGAACACCTAGTCGCCACCGCTAGCGCGACTCCGGCCGTCTTCGCGCAGATTCGCAATCTGTTCGAGCAGGCCGGCGCATTCACGAAGGCCCTCGAACTGGTCGACGAAAATCGTCGCGCGGCCGAGAAAGTGGCCGACAGCCTTTCCCCAATGGCATTACGCCAACTGGCCCACCATTTGATTGCGATCGTGCTGGAACAACCGATCGCGACAGCTTGCTCTCGCCGCCCCCTGGCGGTGCCCGCCCGGTGACCGATTCCACTCGGACAACCTCAGAAGCCAAACTCTACACTCCCAGCGCTTCGCGCCTGGCGACGTTGTTCTTTTCCGACCTCACCAAGATCGGCCAATTCGAACTCGCCGCGGTCGGCCAACTGCCGCCAGACGCCCGCGAGTTGCTCGCTCACAATGAGCACATGACCGTAGCCCTTGAGTCGTTTCACCACTCGCCCGTTTCGGTCGAAGCGCTCGCCGAATGGCGCGACGAAGCCAGCTACGCCCGCTGCAGCCTGCTCAGTCGCCAATCAGATGGGGCTGTCGTACAATTCGGAATGATGCGAATTTGGCTGGCCGACCTGCCAGCTGCTGCCCAAGAAGAAATCGCCAGCAAGAAATCGCCCCTCGGCCGCGTGCTCATCGAGCACAACTTGCTCCGCGAAGTCGAGTTGATCACACTCTGGAAAATCACCCCCGGTCCCGTGCTACAACAACACTTGGAAGTAAACGACACATCGCCCCTTTACGGACGAACCGCCCAAATCCTGGTCGACGAACGACCCACCGTGCAACTGTTAGAGATCGTCAAACTGTAAGGTTAGAAATGCAAATTAACCACAGGGAGCACAAAGAAAGTACGTAACCGCTAATTAACGCTAATAGTCGCTAATAGAGTTGAGTTGTTTGCGCTTACTTCTTTATCAGCGAGCCATTAGCGCCAATTAGCGGTTCTCTCGCCTTTCTTCTCCGTGTTCTCTGTGTCTCCATGGTAAAATAATTGGATTGTCAAACATGAACACAAGCTCAACAAACTACGACGTCATCGTTATCGGCGGCGGTCCCAGCGGTTCCACCACCGCCGCCCTCGTTGCCGATGCCGGCTACCGTGTCCTCCTCATCGAGCGCGATTCCGAGCCACGCCGCAAAGTCGGCGAATCGCTCATGCCAGAAACTTATTGGATCTTCCAGCGCCTTGGCGTCCTCGACGCTCTCAAGAGCGGCATGTTCACACAAAAAGTCGGCGTGCAATTCGTCAGCAGCAGCGGCAAAGAATCGTCGCCGTTCGTCTTCACACGCCACGATCCTCACGAATGCAGCCGCACCTGGCACGTCGAGCGTGCCAAGTTCGACCCCTTCCTCCTGGAAAACGCCCAGAAAAAAGGTGTCGAAGTCCGCCGCGGCCTCCGTGTGCTCGATGTCGTTTTCGAAAACGACCGCGCCACCGCCGTCCGAGTAGCCCCCACCGACGGCGCGGCCGCTTCAGCGGCCGCGAACCAACCAGAAACCATCACCGCCCAAGTCATCGTCGACGCCGCCGGCCAGGCCGGCGTCCTCGGCTCCCGCTTCGGCCTCCGCAACCCCAACCCCAAGTTCCGCAAAACCGCCATCTGGGGCCACTTCAAAGGCTCGCGCCGTGACATCGTCGACGACGGCGTGATGACCGTCTGCTTCCGCACGCAGTCGAACAATTCCTGGTTCTGGCACATCCCCCTATCGAACGACATCGTCAGCATCGGCGTCGTCGGCGATGCGGATTACTTCTTCCGCCCCGGCGCCGGCACGCCCGACGAAATCTTCGCCCATGAAGTCGCCGATTGCCCCGCGATGCAGAAGCGGCTCGAAGGCACCGAAAAAGTCGCCGGCCTCGATGTCGTCAAAGAATACTCCTACGCCACCCAGCGCGCCTCCGGCGACGGCTGGATTCTGGTTGGCGACTCCTGGGGATTCATCGACCCGATCTACTCGTCCGGCGTCTGGTTCGCCCTCAAGAGCGGCCAACTCGCCGCCGATTGCATCATCGAAGGCCTGCAAACAGGCGACATCTCCGGAGAGCAACTCGGCAAATGGGTGCCGGATTTCGCCCGCGGCACTGCTTGGGTCCGCAAACTGGCCGAAGCCTGGTACTGCGGCCAGTTCCGCGTCGGCAAGTTCATCCGCGAGTACCCGCAACACATCGGCCCCATGACCGACATCCTCATCGGCCGCATCTTCCACCCCACCGCCGGCGACATGTTCCAAGACCTCGACCCCTGGCTGGAGCGGATGAAAGCGGAAGGGGTGACGAGCTAGCCAATGCCCAATCAACTTGGCGTGAAATTGATGGCTTTATTCACACCCGTTTTTTGGATTTACATCGTCGTAGCGCTCGCAGCCACACTGGAAGCTCTACTACTTAGTACAGAAGCGATCGGCCCTTTTCTGCTTGTTTCATTGTTTACGCTTCCGGGCATCATTGCGTACTTGATTTACGAAGAGTTCGTTCCGAAACAGAGCAGACGAAAGTATAGTTTGTTTTGCTTGGCGTCATCTCCGATATTGATCATATGCCTGATTGTGTTGTGCAGTGACACATCCGATCTAGTGGTTTACGACCTCGCAAAAGGAACCATCCTGGTATTCTTGAGCCTTGCATCGATTGCGCTCTTGCTGCTCCAATTTCGAACTCGCCTAAATCGATCTCGTTTGAAAAAATGATCTCAGGTGTTTAAACGGCCCCATGCGCATCGCCTATATCACCGCAGGCGCAGCCGGCATGTACTGTGGTAGCTGCCTGCACGACAACACGCTGGCGGCCGCGCTGCTGGAACTGGGCGAAGACGTCTTGCTTGTCCCCACCTACACGCCGCTCCGCACCGACGAAACGAGCGTCGCCATCGACCGCATCTTCTTCGGCGGCATCAACGTCTACCTACAAGAAAAGGTGCCGCTGTTCCGTCATACGCCCTGGTGGTTTGATCAACTGCTCGACCACCCCACGCTGCTCAACGCCCTCTCCGGTCGCGCGGGCAGCGTCGACCCGGCCCAACTTGGCGACATGACCGTCTCGATGCTCCGCGGCGAACTGGGTAACCAACGCAAAGAAGTCGAAAAACTCGTCCACTGGCTCCTCACCGAAGTGAAGCCAGACGTCGTCCACCTCTCGAACTCGATGCAGATCGGCATGGCCCGCCTGATCCGCGAGCGTTGCGGCCCGCCCGTCGTCTGCCAGCTTTCCGGCGAAGACATCTTCCTCGAAAAACTCACGGCGCCCCATTATGAACAAGCTCGATCCTTACTCCGCGAGCGCGCCGCCGACGTCGACGCCTTCGTCGCCCTCAACAACTACTACGCCGACTTCATGACCGACTACCTAGCCACCGACCGCACAAAAATCCACGTCATCCCCCACGGCCTCAACCTCACCGGCCACGGAAACCGCATCGAGAAGCCGGCAAACGCCCCCAAGATCATCGGCTACCTCGCCCGCATCTGCGAAGACAAAGGCCTCCACCTCCTCGTCGAAGCCTGCGAAC
>CAZGMU010000383.1:1952-4631 GCA_964526975.1 uncultured Planctomycetaceae bacterium | reverse complement strand
GACGCCCACACGAGCACCTTTGCCCAGGCCACAGCCGCCCAGTACCTGAAAGCCGGCCGCATGCCCGCCACCCTGGCCAACGTGCGCAAGACCTACGGCGAGCGCGCCCAGGCCATGGGCGCCGCCCTGAAGCGCGACCTGGGCGACGCCGTGAGCTTTACCCAGCCGCAAGGCGGCCTGTTCTTCTGGGCCAGGCTGACGGGGGCGGGCGGGAAGATTGCGGATGCGAATGAGTTTGCCAAGCGGGCGATAGAGAAGGGCGTGGCCTTTGTGCCGGGGGCGCCGTTTTTTGCTTCGAGCCCGGATCTGGCGACCTTCCGGCTTAGTTTTGCTACGGCGGATGTGGGGAAGATTGAGGCAGGGGTGGGGAGGTTGGGGGCGGCTTTGTTGTAGTGGTGCTGTAGACTTGTTCGAACTAAAGGAGATCGCCAGTGGAACGGTGGGGGAAAACAGACACGCTGGGCCGTTACTACACTAGAGAAGGGATTGGTGCCCTACTCGTCGAACAGATGCAAACTGATGCGCCTTCGCGCGTATTAGATCTTGGTGCAGGCGGCGGTTCGCTCTCCATGGCAGTTCGCAATCGATGGAGCAATGCAGAGCTTCTTACGGTGGACGTCGATAAAGCTGTGTCGGTACGGCTAGAGGAGATTCGTAGGGCTCGACATACTCATATTCAAGCAGATGCCTTGTCAAGTCATCTGCCGAAACTGATTTGCTCAGACCATGCCGCAATTGATGCGGCCGTATGCAACCCTCCATTTATCACGCCACGCTGGAAAAAAGGCTTTGGTGAAATTTTGGAGAGTGCTGGATTCATAAATTGTTTGCCAGCAGTGCGTGACGTTGATGCTGCGCTACTGTTTCTTGCGCAAAACTTGAGACTATTGAGCCCGGGTGCGACGCTTGGTATCGTCCTCCCAGACTCTCTAATCTCGTCCAAGAAATATCGAGCTTTTCGCGAGCGGCTTCTTGAGAGGCATACAGTTTTTAAGATCATCAGGCTTCCGAGAGGTTCATTTCAAAAAACTGATGCACAAGCATACATCGCTGTAATTGGAAACGCCGTTTCTACTTCAAAGCCCGTAAAGCTACAGGACTTTGACTTGAGACTTGGATTTCGCGACGAGATACTGGTGGATTCCGCTCGAGCTATCGATCGGCTGGACTATGCTTTTCATTCTGCTACGACAAGCGCCAGCAGATACAACACGGTCAAGTTGGGTGACATTTGCACGCGCCTGTCGAGAGGCTCACTTTCTAGTTCAGAAAGGTTCGATCAACCGTTTCCAGTCATACATACTACAGATTTAGATAGCACAAGAACTGGACAGGCCTTGTCAATCGAATCGGAGAATCATGGCTCTGCGAACTCGGTGGTCTGCGCCAAAAGAAACGACATTTTGCTTGCCCGCGTTGGTCGCAATCTCGAAAAGAAGATTGCGCTTCTGTCTTCTGATTGGCGCGCAATCTCGGATTGCGTTTATGCGCTAACGGTTCCGTCCAAACATAGAAAATCCGTCCTAGATCAGTTGACTAGCGTCGAGGGGCAAAGGTGGATAGCCTCTAGAGCGTACGGAGTCAGCGCCATGCAGTTAGCCAAAAGTGATTTGCTTGCATTTCCCGTGCGCATTCGAAAAGATGGAACAACTGAGGTGGAGGCATAGATGGCAGAGTTCGAAGAGAGGGCCGATCAACTTTCGCTGCAGACTATCGATGAGACGATGGCTGAAGGAGACATTTTCAAGAATGCCCGGCAGAAATTGATGGGTCCAGGAGCGAAGCTTTTAGTTGGACCGCGAGGCACTGGAAAGACGCACTTGATGCGTTACACGTACCTCACTGCGATGCGGACGCCAACGGCCCCCCTGGCCTTGTATGCCAATTTCAGCCGATATTTGAATTTGGAACCGTTGCTTAAGAAGTCTCCCGATGCGCTGCAGCGCTTCCACTCTTGGGTGGTGGCCAAACTACTTCTAAGTTGTTTTGACTTTTTAGCCGATGCAAACTTCGATGCGACATTCTTTCAAGCCAGTTCTGAAGCCTATGACCAAGAGCGGCTAACACAATTGGTCTCGTTGCTTGAACGCGGCAGCGGTGATGAGCTTTATGAAAGCTTCGGGAAAAACCTGACCATTGATCATGTCGTAGCGGCGGCATCCCTAATGTGCAACAAGTTCGAAAGAAGGCGTGCGATATTTTTGCTGGATGACGCGGCGTTGAGTCTTGCAGACAAGTATTTGGCGGTCTTCTTCGACATCTACCGATTGCTGAAGCGCGAGACTCTCTCTCCAAAAGCGTCCGTGTATCCTGGATCAACGCAGTACGGCGCGACATTTCACATATCTCACGAGATCGAAGAGATCCCGCTGTGGCTATCTGTTGAGGACGCGAACTACAGCAAAATAATGGGTGACATCGCGAGTAGACGGTTCACCCCCGTTGAATTGGAGCGCGTACGACCAGACACGCTGGAGATGTTCAAGTACATAGCTTTTGGCGTCCCACGAGCATATCTACGCCTTCTTCGAGAGTACTTAGATATCGAGGGCACGAGCACGCAGCAGAAGATCAACAAAATCGTTGATCGGCATACTGAATTGATCGGCGCGGAGTACGACTCATTAGGAATTAAGCTCAAGCAGTTTTCGACACTTGTGCAGACTGGGCGAAAGCTGT
>CAZGMU010000383.1:0-1942 GCA_964526975.1 uncultured Planctomycetaceae bacterium | reverse complement strand
GGCAGTTCAGGACGTTGCCCAGGCAGGCGAGCCTTCACAACGAAGTCTCGTGCTCGGGATTCGACAGGATGCGGATCGAACGCCGCTTGCCGATAGGATGCTGCGATTCTTGATTGAAGTAGGTATGCTTTACCCCCTGAGCGCCGTATCTCATGGTCAAAACCGCAGATATGATCGGTTCATACCGCATCTGGCGTTTCTTTATCAGATGGGAGTTTTTCGCGAGGGTAGAGGCTCGTCGTCGCGAGATGTCGCGACCTACATGGCGCGACCGGCATCGAAACACCCAATCCGTCGTGACTTGTCTACGCTATTGACTCCCGACGAACTAGGTCGGCTCAAACTGGATCTGCCGCCTTGTGAAGTGTGCACGACCGCGCGAATAAATGAGTCGCAAAGGTTTTGCCACAATTGCGGTGCAGAACTTGTTCCTTCATCCTTGTTTGAGGAGTGCATGAAGCTCCCCATCGAAAAAGTACCAGGGATAAGCGAAGCACTTGCGGCACGTATTCATAGGGATACAAAAATTAGAAACATTGGCCATGTCTATGCTTCACAAAATGCATCCGGTGAACTGCAGCAAGCTAACTATGTCGGTCCTGTAAGAGCTAGCGGAATTATTGGGAAGGTTGCTCTGGTCGTTACGGAATTTCTGTCCTAGAGCTATGGCAACTACATTCCGCAGCAAGATGGTGGCATGCGTTTCGCCGGCCAATCCGCCCCTTCAGACGCATACCCTTTTCGATGCGTCGTATAAGCAGTCAGTTGACTCACCGCTTGATGAATTTCTCACGAGATTGGCTGCGCTGAATGTGTTGGCCCCCAAGCCGACCAGTTGGGACCCGATACAAGGGCAGCTTGTGCTATTGGGAGCGATAGCAGCGGTTGAAAGCTTTATTCGCACGCTGTTTCGTCGGCTGATCTCAATGGATGCAATTGCACAAGAGAGTGTGCATGAGCGAGATGTCTCGTTTGGAGCGGCGCTTCATCTGCCTAGAGAATTGCTCCCTGAAGCTATCTTGGAGAGGATTTCATTTGTTAGCAAGAAGAGTATCTCCGACGGTCTGAAGGACCTTCTGGCAATTAAGGGGCCGCTACAGTCCCAGCTGGAGGCTGCAGTAGAGGACTATGTTCGAGTTTGCCAGCTGCGGCATTGCGCCGTGCATAGATTCGGAAAACTGGGTACGAGCAATGCAATTAGCTTAGGTCTTGAAACGCATAAAGCGTTATTGGAAAAGCCGCTGCTTCTTGACTATGTGGCCCTTCAAAATGCGATAGCAATAGCAACATGCCTCGTGAAAACACTGAACAATTTTCTCTTCAATGAGATGATCTCAAGACTTCCACCTGCAAGTTGGACTGGAGACTACAAGAAGGACCGGCAATTATTTGTCAAGTATTACTCTGTGTTCTGCGACAAGGTAAGTGCCCACCGAACGGCGCAGCCGGCTATGTTGTACCGCCAAATGATGACTCAACGGACACTATGGAGCAACGGAAAGCCGTTCTAGTATCCGCCAACAAGAGTGCACGTTGCTCACTCGCGCCAAGCCTCGTGCTCTAGTGCTAAGTCGGATACGAGATCAAACAAAAGCTTTCGCCGATAGGCTGACATACCTCGCAGTCGCCCTATGACCTGCAATTCTTCTGTCGTGGGCATCAGTGGCTTGCTGGCATCTTTTATAGCGCCAGTTTTGGACGTCGCTTTAGGTACGTCCGCTACTCCATAACGTAGCCATTGAACCGGGACCTTAAGCATATCCGCGAGTGTTTCAATCTTGTCTGGCGTGGGCACCGTCACGCCCGCGAGCCACTTGTGAGCCGACTGCACGGTAATGGACTCTCCGTGGTACCGGAGGTTGAATGCGTTAGCTAGTTCAGTCGGCGGTAAGCGGTAAGCCAGCAGCGTCCTTCCCCTGTGCGACAGGGATTTCCACAATCC
>CAZGMU010000382.1:0-4635 GCA_964526975.1 uncultured Planctomycetaceae bacterium | reverse complement strand
CACCGATCGCAACGAAGCCACGGCCGGCGATGGCGGCGGCATCAACGCGAAAGGCAATATCACGCTTATCAACTCGCTCGTGACCGGCAACACCGCGGCAGATAACGGCGGCGGCATCCTGGGAGAGAACACCGTCTCGCTGCAAAACTCAACGGTTGACAGCAACACAGGAGACCACGGCGGCGGCATCTTCGCACCCAGTATCTCGCTCCAAAGCAGCACCGTCTCCAACAACAACGCCCGGTTCAGCGGGGGCGGCATCAACGGCTCGGCCGTCATTCAAAGCAGCACCATTTCCGGAAACAAGGCTGGTGCCTTGGCCAGCATCACCGGCGGTGACGGCGGCGGCATCTTCTCCACTTCGACGGTCATTCTGCGAAATAGCACCGTCGCCCTAAACCGTGCTTACGGCGCGATTGCCAATGGCGACGGTGGCGGCATCCGCGCCGATCGCGTAACGATCCAAAATTCGACCGTCGCCGACAACAAAGCCGACACCGCCAGCGGCCACGGCGGCGGCATCTTCGCTTCCACTCGCCTCACGATTCAAAACTCGATCATCGTAGGCAACGTCGATATCGGCGATGCCACCACGCTACCGGACATCAACAATCCGGCCACCACCAGCGTTCGCTATAGCTTGATCGGCGACCTGGGGGCAATTCCAGCCGGTGCCAACGGCACTCAATTCGAGGTCACCGGTTCGGCAACACAAAACGATTCGCCCTTCTTCAATTTCATCGGCCGTGACGCGAGCGTGATTGCAATGAACACGGTTCTCGATGTAGATGGATTAAACGCTGCCCGGTTGCAGAACAATAACGGCGCTCTACCAGCCACCACGGCAACGATCGCCCTGATCGGCGTCGCGATCGACAAGGGCAGCAACGCCCTGGCAGTCAGCACCTCGACCGGCGATCAGCGAGGCTTGCCCTTCGCGCGAATTTCGCCGCTGGCGGGCACGATCGACATGGGCGCCTTTGAAGTGCAAACGCCGCCGATCCCGACGGTGCCCACAGCCGTCACGATTGCCAACCAAACGGCTGCGGTAAATACGCCATTTGCGTTCAACGTCTCGCCGCCATTCGCAGCCGCGGTCACCGGAGTACTCACTTACTCGGCCTCCGTTAATCAGGTGAATGGCGTTACTATCTCTCCCCCAGGAACGCTTCCCAGTTGGCTCAATTTCAACTCGACAACCGGCGTGTTCACCGGCACGCCGTCGTCGCTCGATGCCGGTACGCTCACGATCAATGTCACCGCCACCAACCAGGTCGGCGGAGTTGGCACTGGCCAGTTTGTGTTGACCGTGCAGGCGGCGCCAGAAATTAACGTGCAGATCAGTGGCGTCGAAATTCCGTCCGGCGGCACGGCCGCGAATGTCGGCACGACTAGCTCCTCGATCGTCATCAACGGCACGATCCAAAATACTGGTTCTGCCATATTGAACCTGACGGGGACGCCGCGCATCACCGTCTCGGGCGACAACCCGGGCGACTTCGTTGTCACTACGCAGCCCGCGCTAGCGGCGGTTCCCGCCGGCGGCATCACCACGTTTGTGGTGACGTTCACCCCCAGCGCCAATGGCCTGCGCCGTGCCGTGCTGACGATCGCCAACGACGACGCCAACGAGAATCCCTACACGACCAACCTGCAGGGAACCGGCACCGGCATCGCCGTCACGACTCCAGAAATCAACATCCAGGTCAACGGCTCGAATGTCACTTCGGGCGGCTCGATCGACGTGGGCTCGACCAGCACCACGATGAGCTTCCCCGTCAACGTGCAGAATAACGGCTCGAATACGCTCAACCTAACCGGCTCGCCACGGATCGTCGTCTCCGGCGCGAACGCCAGCGACTTCGTCGTGACCACACAACCCATCAGCACTATCGCCGCCGGCAGCAACTCGATCGCAACCGTTGCGTTCACTCCATCGGCGAACGGCGTACGCACGGCCACGCTCACGATCGCCAGCAATGATCCAGACGAGAATCCCTACGTAATCAACCTGACAGGCACCGGCGCCTCTGTGCCGTCGTTCACGCCGTTCTTCGAGGACTTCAGCGACGGCGTGGCCGATCCGCGAATTATTCCGCGTTCGGGAAATTGGGCCGTGGTCAACTATGCCTACAACGGCTCCCGCACTCCCGGAACGAATGCCGTTGTCACGTTCAACCTGGGAACACTACCGTCGACCGGCGTGACCGTTTCAGCCACGCTACGCGTGAACCCGACTTCGAGAAATTCGGCCGGCCGCACGTTCAGCAATGGGTTCATCGTATTCGACTATGTCGACCCGCTGAACTACAAGATCGCAGGCATCGAATCGGCCAACGACCTCTTGGTTGTTTCACAGGTCGTCGGCGGCGTCTACCAGCGGTTGGCGTTCCGCAGCGCCCGGACCAACACCAATACCAACTACACCGTGAGTGCGGTGATTACGGCCTTTGCCGCTACAGTCACCCTGAACGGCTCAACTTCCGTAAGCCAATCGTTCTCCAACAATTTACTCAACCGTCCCGTCGGGGCCGCCACGGTCAATGCGGATACGACGTTCGACAATTTCAGCGTCACAGGCTAAAAACGACTGCAGAACACGTAGCTGAATTCGCAAGAATTTGGCCCCTGTTCGGTGTATTGCCGAATTCTTGCGAATTCAGCTACAGACGACTTGCAGGTCTACCGACTGGCTGGACTCTGCCGCTTATAAGCGTGGCAATGCATTCGTCGCTGCCACGGTGTCGATGATGCGATAGGTATGCGCCCATCGCACCAGCAGGTCGGCCCGTGCAAATCGAACGCGAAGTCACCGCGATTGTCAAAACGTTTGAGCGGCCCAGATCGCTCGATCGGCTCGTGCGCGGCATCCGGCGATTCTACCCCGGCCTGCATATCATCGTTGCAGACGATAGCTTCCACCCGTCGCCCATCGCCCAGGTCGAATACCTTCGCCTTCCGCCCGATAGCGGCGTCAGCGCCGGCCGCAACGCCTGCTTCGCCCGCGTGCAAACGCCTTACTTCGTGCTGCTCGACGACGACAACGAGTTCCACCGCGAAACACGCCTCGAAGCTCTGCTCACGACCATCCGTACGTTCGATGTCGACCTCGCCGCTGGCAGTTACGTCCGTTGCAAACGCCGATTATTCTGGATTCGCCAGAAGCCGGAGCCGTTCGTCGGGCTGATTAAGAAACACGGGCAACACCTCACGATCACGCCCGGCTATCGCACGATCAAGCCAGGCTTGCTCCGCTGCGACCTCGCCCACAATTTTTTCGTCGCTCGCACCGAGGCCATCCGCTACATGGGCGGCTGGGCGAACGAGCTGAAAATCAACGAGCACGCCGAGTTCTTCGTCCGCTTCCAAGAACATGGCCTCAAAGCCGCCTACTGCCCGGAAGTCACCGTGCGGCATTGGTTCGAGCGCTCGGCAAATTACGTGCAATACCGTGATCGCAATTTCTGGCCCCTCGCCGCGAAGCTCATGGGAATCACCAGCCTCACCGACATGGCAGGCCGCGTCCGCGAGTTTCCCACCAGTCGCGCGGCCTAGTCTCGGCAGAAAGGATTCCTCGTGTCTACCATCCTGGTCGAAGCGCGATGCGATCCCAACTCGCGAGAAATTCTCGACGAATTAGCAGCAACCTGCGCGCACCTTGGCCACGATGTCCGCCGCTGGCGCGGTCCCCTTTCCGGCCGAGTGCCGTTCAGCCGACGGCTGCCCCTATGTGACGTGGCCCTTCTGTTCAACGGCGCGCATCACAAGTACGCCAAACCGGTCGAGCAACTCCGCTGCTGGCAAACAAAGCTGCTGTTCGTCGAACTTGGCTGGTACCCGCAACTAGGCACGTTTCAACTCGACCATCAAGGCATCAATGTTGCCGCCAGTTGGGCACGGCAACCACTAACCACAACCGCCCACACTCCCTTGCCGGCACGATCCACCGGAGACCTGTTGGTCCTCCTGCAACACGATGCAGACACGCAAATCACGGATCATTCGCCCTGGTTCACAGACATGCACGACTTCGTCCTCCACCTGTCTCAATACTCCGAGCTGCCATTGCGAGTTCGCCTCCATCCACGGCATCCGCCCAGCGATCGCCTGTTGGAACTACTCGCCGAGCGCCGGCATACCATCGACGATCACTCGGGCCTCGCGCACTCGCTCGCGAAGTGCAGGGCAGTGGCCTGTGTCAATTCGTCCGCTGCCGTCGAGGCCCTCACCCAAAACACCCCCGTCCTCTGCTACGGCCACGCCATCTACCGACACCCCAGAGCCGTCTATTGCCTCACCAACGATGGCGACCACACACGACAAGTCACGACCCAACTCGCCAACGGCCAAACCGAGATTTATATCGAACCCGTTCGCGAAATATTGCAGCGCAATCAGATCGGAGCGCGCCTACCCCCGATCATCGAATCGCTCACCCGTGACATGCACACCCCTCGCCCCGCCCGCGGTTGGCGCTGGCCCTTCCGCTCCCGCCTCGCCAGCTAGAATTCGATCAACCAAGGCTCGACTGAAATGAAACGCCCGCAAAACCAGGTCCTGATCACGCTCGACAGTTGCCGTTGGGATACCTTCGAGTCGGCCAATTCCCCCCTCTTGAAGTCGGGCACCATCGAA
>CAZGMU010000381.1:0-4637 GCA_964526975.1 uncultured Planctomycetaceae bacterium | reverse complement strand
TCCCAGTCCCATCGCTTGTGGCTTAGCGCAATTTACTCCACCACCCCCACACACAAAACCGCCGCCTGGCCCTGCGGCGTCACGCTCAAATTCAGAAAACTCCGGCCAGCCGGCGTACCATCGGTCCCCGCCACTGCCAGGCGGCACTCCGGATCGGGCGTGGTGTAGTTCAATACCCGGGGCAATTTCCCCTCTCGCAAGGCAAGTGTGCTGGCAATCAATTCCACCACCCCGCCACCAGCCCCCAGGTTACCAAAGTAACTCTTGATCGCCGTCACTGGCACGTCACTCGCCCGAGCGCCAAACACATTGTGAATGGCTCGCGCTTCCTCGGCATCGCGTTCAGTGGTGCTGAGGCCATGCGCGTTGATATGCCCCACTTCCTCGGAGGATCGGTCCGCGTCGCGGAGCGCGGCCTTCATCGCTCGCTCCAGTGCCACGTCGCACTTGCCATGCAAGTTCGCATCGGCCACGTTCGCGCTTCCTAGCCCCAGCACTTCGGCATAGATCGTCGCGCCGCGCGCTTTGGCCGTCGACAATTCTTCAAGCACGACCATGCCCGCTCCTTCGCCCGCCACCATGCCCGTGCGTGTCTTATCAAACGGCCGGCTCGCTTTCGCCGGGTCACAATTCTCCGCCGCCATCTGCTCGGTCTGCAGCGCGTGAATCGCCTGCATCGGCAGAACACGCGTGCCGGTTGCTCCCGCGACCATCAGGTTCGCATGCCCGCGTTGGATCGTCCGAAACGCTTCGCCAATCGCCAGGTTGCCCGCCGCCTCGCGCATCGTCAGCGAGTTGTTCGGCCCGCGCATATCGTTATAAATCGCAATGTGGCTGGCCGGCATGTTGGGCAGGTACTTGAGCATCCACAGCGGCGCCATGTCGCCCAAACCTTCTTTGCCCCATTTGTCGTACTCGAATTCCCCCGTCGGCGCACAAGTCTTCATGCCGAGAGTATAGTCCTCCGGCATCGTGAGCATGTAGTCGCTGCCTAGCACCACGCCCGAGGCTTCCGGGTCCATTGGCATCTCGGCAAACCCGGCATCGGCGATCGCGAGCTGCGCCGCGGCGACCGCCATCCGCGTCTCGCGGCACATCACCTTGAGACCCTTCTTGATGGCCTTCTTGCGCTCTTTCTCGAGCGGGCCAAAGTCTTCGATCTCGCCCGTAAACTCGCGAGCCTCGGCCGCATATTTGAGCGGCTGGCGATCGGCCGGCATGATCGACGTCATCGCCACGCCACTCTTGCCCGCCACCAGCGCGCTCCACAGCGCGGCCGCCGTATTTCCCAGCGGTGAAATCAATCCAAGCCCGGTAATCACAACCCGGCGTTTATCATCAGATGAAGCACTCATGGACCACTCAAGATAGCACGTGACGCACGAGAGGTCACGATCAGTGCCAATGCCGCTTTAGGTCCGCGAATCCCGCGTTTTTTCAATCCGCAGTCCGCAATCCCAAACCCGCAATCTCTAGTACCTGCCTTGGAACGTCTGCTGCGGCAAATTGGCCGCCCGCGCCGTGGTCGGCTCCGGCTGCGGCGCGACAACGCCAGCGCTCTCGATAAACATGATCGCATCCGCTCGCGGCGGGCCAACGAACATCGGCATCGCGTCGGCTACCGCATCCGTGATCGGATTGTCCTTGGCTTTCCCCGGCGTGGCCACCACGCCCATGCTCAGCAACAAAACCTTATCCGTCGGCCAGCGAAAACGCTCATGCAGGTTCGACGACGTCATCTGCGGCACATCCACCTGCACCCGCTGATTCGGCGCGATCGTCGTCGGCAAATCGAGCTTCACCGGCAGCATCTTTTCCACTTGGTTCAGTCGTAGCTTCACGACCGCATCGGCCGACGCCAAATCCAGCGCCAAGAGCGGGCTGAACTCCAGCGAGAAACCTTCCTCGATGGTTCCCATTTCCGGTTGATAGCCGGGCCACGCGGTCTGCGTCACCGCCGCGCTCCGAATGTACGATCGAGGCCGCATCGTCGACAACAGAATCGATTGACCGTTGCTCACGATCTGCTGCGGCGAATTGTACTCGCGATAATCGGTCCGACGACTCAACTCGGCCACGAGCAGCCGCGCGTTTTCCTTCGCCAACAGCCAGCCTTGCACGCCGGGCGACTGGGTCGGAAGCGGCGTCATCATCGTCAGCGCCTTCGCACGCCAATTGGGGTTTCCCACCGTAGCCACACGCAGCGTAAAACCGTAAGCACTCGCCGCCGAGTTCACAAACCGGTCGGCAATGTCGGCAACGACCGCCTGCATTTCCGGCGTGTGATACACACGCAGCACTTCGCGGTTGGCGCTCAACAGCCCCACCGGTTCCGAGTGCCAGGCCTCATAACCGGTTTCACGCAAAATCCAATCCACAATCGCTTGCTCGGGCCGAGCGGTTGTCGTCACTCGTTGCGTATAGGGGCGAATATCATACTCGCGCCAAACCTGATTTTTGTCGTTCGGCAATGTGGGGTTACCCTTGGTAACTTGTGCTCGTGTCACACCCGGCGTCGTGACCGGCCTAGCCCGAGCACCTTCCAAAGGCGTGACCTCGCCGCCGGGCTGCCCGTTCGGCGCAGGAGCCGCAGCGGCGGGCGCGGCGACCGGTTGCCCATTCGGAGCCGGTGCATCAAAGCGCGCATTTCCACCACCACTCGATGGCTTCCAACCCGTGCCGCCAGCAGGCACAACACCTTGCGCGGCGAGGGGCAGAGCGACGAGCGCGACCAAAAGAGCAATCAATAATCCAACGTTGCGAGGCAGCGAGTTCATTTGCCAGCCTCCTTGCTGAGCACGTTCCGAAGACAACCGAACAAAAGAGCGGCGGAGTATAAGTCCGCCGCCACTACTCAACAAGACAAATGCTTCAACAATGCTAGCAATCGCACCGTTTTTTGACGCCAGTCAGCTATCACGTCGCCCTCGCCACGCGAGCCCCAACGCCAAACAACCGCCTGTTAATGCAATCGTCGTTGGCTCTGGAACGCTCGCGGTAACTACACGAATCTGGTCGGATTGCGACGCCGTCCTGAGCACGAATGAGATCGTGCGGAAATCGGTCGACAGTTGCAATGTGTCGCGAACCGCAAAAGCAGTTGCATAATAACCCTCTCCGTCAAACCCTCGATTCGGCGTCGTGGGAAAATATTGCGTTGTCGGCCAACCTAAGATTGAATCCGTCGCGTCTAACTTAAAGTACTGCACAATAATGCCCAGGATCGGCTGATCAAACGTAACCGATCCCTGAAACGTGACAATTGGATTGCCCACGCCAATAGCATCGGAGTGCAGCAAATAACTATCAACCAATTGATTCGCGGCAATCAAACCTGGCGTCAAATTGCTCGCATTATTAACGGCGCCGGGCTGCGTGATATCTACCGAAATATTTTGATTAAGTAAGATAGCGGTTTGTTCGGCAAATAATTGGACAACCGTATTACTCTCTAACGCATCCTGGACAACGCTCAAAGGCGGTGCAATTTGCACGACGTTTCCACTGACTGTCAGTACAGCCGACTCCGCTTTGGACGTGAAATCAAGTGGAGCAGCGAGGCAAACCAGGCAAATTAGTATCACTTGCCGTCGCGAGAAACGTCCGACGCGCATAGGTCCAGACGAAGTGACCACTGTGAGTGGTTTCATTAGACTCTCCTTTTGTCCCAAGACAGGCGCGGGTTGCAACAATCGATCGCGACAATCATGTCGACGATAATCAGCCCTGTAGCGGTATTCTACTTCCGCCCGATCGTTTGCTGCAAGAAAGAAGGCAGCCAAACTACGCTGTCAGCCGCGATAAAACATTCAACCCCCGCTCAATCACCGCATCGCTCGCCGCGTAAGAAATCCGGAAATGCGTATCCCGCCCGCTGAAAATCCCGCCCGGAATCACCAGCAGTTCCTTTTCAATCGCCCGCCCCACAAACTCCGCTCCCGTCACCCGCGTGCCACTGCTGGCTTGCCCAGCAGTGCTCTGCGGAACCTCCGGAAACACATAAAAAGCGCCCCCGGGCCGCACCACCTTGTACCCCGCCTCCGTCAGCCCGCTCACCACCCGATCCCGCTTCCGCCGATAGGCCGCGATATGCTCGCTCATATCCACCTCAAGCGCCGCTATCGCCGCCCACTGCAACGGATGCGGCGCACACACAAACGTGTACTGCTGCAGCATCGTCATCTTGTCGATCACCGCCGCTGGCCCATGCATGAATCCCAGCCGCCAACCGGTCACGCCATACGTCTTACTGAACCCGTCGACGACAATCGTCTGATCATTCCACTCGGCCGCACTCGCCAGCGGCGCGTCGTAACAAAACTCGCGATAAATCTCGTCGCTCACCAGTGCGATATTATGCTTCGCCGCCAGCTCAGCCACCCCCTTCAAATCCGCCTCGCTCGCCACCACGCCCGTCGGGTTTCCCGGGCTATTGAGCAGAATCATTTTCGTCCGTGGCGTAATCGCCGCCGCCACCTTCGCCGGATCAATCCGGAAATCGGGATACGTATCGATCATCACGGCCCGCCCCCCCACCATCTCCACGAGCGCCGGATACATCACGAAATACGGATCGAAAATAAGGACTTCATCCCCCGGGTTCACCATCGCCAGCACCGTGAGCACCAGCGACCCAC
>CAZGMU010000380.1:0-4662 GCA_964526975.1 uncultured Planctomycetaceae bacterium | reverse complement strand
CGGTAGGTGGAGTCAACTAGATAACCACAACATTAGCACACTTGGTGGCTATTTCCTAGGAAAATCTTTTCAAGATTTTTGGTGGCCGAATGTTGGCGCTTGACATGCGCTAAGCCGCGAGCGGCGTGGGAAGAAACGCAGCAAAGGGAGGGGCGTTAGTCTTCGTCTTCGAACTCGGGCTCCACGTCTGGCTCGGCATCGTCGCCGCTGGTCTCGACTTCATCCGGCTCGAACTGGTCGGCGTCGCCGGGAAGCTCTTCGTCCCATTCCTCTTCGAAGTCATCATCGAAGTCGTCGTCGAAGTCATCTGCGTCAAAATCGTCGAATGGGTCGGTAGACATAACTTTCCCCCGATTGAATTTCTACTTGGGCCTGCTGTATCCGAGAGGGTCGGCCGGAATGGCCGGGCGACCAGAATATTTGTTCCACAATCTTATGCAGAAAGGGGCGGGTTGGCGAGTCGGGAAGGTGCTGGCGGGGCGTTTGCCTGGAAGTGGGAGTCCTCTTGCGGAGCGAGATGGGGATTTTGCGGACTTTTCTTTCGGGGGCGAATTAGGGAAACTGTAGGTCGGATTTAGAACGTGTTTTGAAATGGCGAAAGCTGCCTTGGAACCCTCTCCCTTTGGGAGAGGGCAGGGTGAGGGTGCCTTGATTTTCCGTTATTCTCCCCCACCCCAACCCTCTCCCAAAGGGAGAGGGAGAATTCTAAAACACCTTCTTAGGGTGATGGTGGTTTTGGTGTGGGAAAGGGCTAAGCCGCAAGCGGCGAGGACAGATTCAGGCTAAAGCCTGAGCTACGGATTATGGCGAATTATCAGCAATTGGATGTCATGGCAGTCGGCGCCCACCCGGATGATGTGGAAATCGCCTGTGGCGGCACGCTCGCTATGCTTGTCGAGGCCGGTTACAAGGTGGGGATCATCGATCTGACAGACGGCGAGCCGACGCCGCTGTCGCCAGGGCCGGATGTGCGGATGGCCGAGGCCAAGGCGGCGGGGGAAGCGCTCGGCATCCATCTGCGGACATTGCTCCACCTGCCCAATCGCCGGCTATTCGATTCGTTCGAGGCTCGCGTGAAGCTGGCGATTGAGTTTCGGAAGCATAAGCCGAAGCTGGTGATCGGCTTGGGCGACCGGACGCCGATGGCGTCGCCGGATCATTATCAGGCGATGCAGATTACCGACGCGGCGGTGTTTTATTCGCGGTTAACAAAATGGGACGACCAGTTCGATCATTTGCCGCCGCATATTATCGGTCGGCAGTTGTACTTCATGTTGGGAAACCCGCTCGCGAACTCTCCCAATCCTGGCGGACAGATCGTGGTCGACATTAGCAACGCATTGCCACGGAAGCTTGCGGCGATTCGCTGCTACAAGACGCAGTTTCCACCAGAGAAAGAGTCGTTGTTCGAGCGTGTCGACGCGGCCGATCGATATTTGGGGCGCTCGGCCGGTGTTGTGGCAGCCGAAATGCTGGTCAGCCCGCGGCCGATCGTGATTAAAGACTTGATGCAGTCTCTCTTTACATAGCCGACCCCTTGGGGGTCGGTTATGCAATTTTGCAATTATGAGGGACGTCTTCCGGCCGAGACGGCCGGGCTATGTATTCTTTTGCTTCAGTTCGTCGCGGATTTCGCGGAGCAGCAGGACTTCTTCTGGCGGAGGCGGGGCGTCGGGTTGCAGGCCGAGGCTTAATTTGGATTCGGCTTTGTTCATGGCTTTGACGAGCAGGAATACGGCCCAGGCGATGATCAGGAACGAAATCACGTTGTTGATGAACGCGCCGTAACCGATTTTGACCGGCGGCATGCCAGCCATGGCGGGTATTTCCCAGACCTTGTCTCGGAAGTTGACGCCGCTGGTGAGCGCGCCGATGGGCGGCATGATGACGTCGTCGACGAGCGACTTCACGACGGTGCCGAACGCGCCGCCGATAATGATGCCGACGGCCATGTCCATGACGTTGCCACGGAGGGCGAACTTTTTGAACTCGCTGATCATGCCCATTTGACTTTCCTTACTTGGTGATGAGGAGGAGTCTCACGCAAAGGCGCTAAGGCGCAAAGGAAAACAGATAACCACAAAGGCACGAAGGGCACAAAGAAGTTAGGAATGGGATCTTAATCTGTTTTCTCTTCGTGTTCTTGGTGTCTTAGTGGTTCAATAATGAATTTGTCAACTTTGCGCCTTCGCGCCTTTGCGTGAGATCATTCATGGTTTGCTTGAGAGTTGGTATTACTTGCTGCGCCATTTGCGGAGCGCGGCTAGTGTGTTTTCCATGTCGGTGTGGAGTGGAGCTTCGAATGTTTGTTGTTGGCCGGTGGTTGGGTTCGTGATTGCTAGTTTGTGGGCGTGGAGGGCGTGCCTGGCCAGGATTAGTTTACCGTATTTGGCTTCGGTGTCGTGAGTGATCTGGCTGGCGGGGATTAAATCGAGTTCGGTGATCTTGGTGCGGCCGCCGCCGTAGAGTTTGTCGCAAAGGACCGGATGGCGGATATGGGCCAGGTGAAGGCGAATTTGGTGGGTGCGGCCGGTGCGGGGGAGGGCGCGGACAAGGGCGTAGCCGGCGAATCGCTCGATCGTTTCAAATACCGTGACCGCCGGCCGGACGTCGGGGTCTTCGCGGCGGATGGCCTTTTTTTCCCGGTTCGTGGGGTGGTCGCCGATCGGCTCATCGACCACGTCGCGATCGCGGTCGGGGACGCCGACGACGATGGCTAAATATTCTTTCTTCACTTCGCGCGATTTGAATTGAGCGGCCAAAGCCTCGTGGGCTTGGTCGTTTTTGGCGACGACGATGACGCCGCTCGTCTCGCGGTCGAGCCGATGGATGATGCCGGGGCGGGTGGGGCCGCCGATGGTGCTGAGGGACGTGCCGAAATGGTGGGCGAGCGCGCTGGCCAGCGTGCCTTCCCAATGCCCTTTGGCCGGATGGACGATCATGCCGGCCCGCTTGTCGACGACGACGATCGCATCATCTTCATAGAGTATCGAGAGTGGAATATTCTGGGGCTTGGGCCCTTCACGCGGGGCAGCGACTTGATCGACTACCACCACATTGCCCGCTTCGAGTCGCAACGATGCTTTGCAGGCGGAATCGTCGACACGGATATGGCCGGCGTCGATCGAACGCCTCAACGTCGATCGGCTGAACGTGGGAAGCTGCTGGGCGAGAAATACGTCCAACCGGCGGCCGGCCTGCTCGGGCGAGACGGTAAGACGTTGTGGCCAGGTTGGAAGATCAGTGCTCACGGAATGGCTCGGCGGGAGCCTTGCCCTTCGCAGGATTGCTTGAGAACGTGTTTTAGAATTCTTGTCCTCTCTGGAAAAGAGGATCGATGAGGAAGGGAGTCGCGGTTTGTCGAACCCTCCCCTAGCCCCTCTCTACAAGGGAGGGGAATTTTAGAACACGATCCGCTTTCAATTCAAACCCCCGGCAGAGCCAGGGGCTGAAGGACAGTACTTCCGAGACATCCTCGATTACTTCTTTTCGGCGGGGGCTGGATCTGCAGCCTTCTCGGTTGCCGGCGGTTCGGCGGATTTTTCATCTGCTGGCTTGGTTTCGGTCTTCTCAGCATCCGCTGGCGGCGCGTCCTTGGCTGGTGGAGCGGCTTCGTCGGCTGGCTTCTCGCCATCCTTGTATCGATCTGGAGCGTCCTTCTGCGCTTCGTCCTTGAGGCTCTTCAAGAAGCGGTCGAACTCTTCGTTGGCGGCCTTGGTGTCTTCAGGCTTCGGCGCGGCAGCCGGGCCAGCAGTAGGCAGGTTTATTTCCCCCGGGCTGAACTCGGGGCGCTGGCCCGGTACACCTGGGCCAGCAGGCGCCTTTGGAAGTGGCAGCTTAGCGTTGGCCAGCCAGGCGTAGGTGTCCTGGGCCTCTGGCTTGTTCAGCCGCTCGACTTGGGCCTTGGCATACGGAGCCATGGCGCCGGCTACTTTCCCGTATTCTTCGCGGGCCTTGTCGAGCTTGTTCTGCAATTCATAGATGCGCGCCAGACCCAGTCGCGCGCGGCTGACCAGTTGTTGATCCTTCGACGATTGCAAAATGCTCTCATATGCGCTCGTGGCGGCGGTGAGTATTTCGAGTGCTTTAGGGCGGTCGGCCAGGTAGGTGCGCGTGGCGATGTAAACCTGTGCGTCTGCCCAAGTCAGATCGGCAATTTGTTGCATCGGCGTGCCGGCGTATTCCTGGGCCGCGCGGTGTAGTTCGTCTAGATTCGGCGGCGATGCCATGATGGCCTGATTGAAGGTGTCCCAGGTGCCGCTATTGCGAGTCGACGATGCCCCGACCAAATACGACCCGATCAGGATCAAGGCGGCAATCGCAAGCAGTACGCCGATAATTTGCCCCATGTAGGGGCGGTAACGCTCTATGTACAACTCAAGCCGATGCGCAAGCGCGTTTGTTTCTAGTTCGTGCCTGTGAGCGGATTTCATCGCTTACGCTTTCTTCAAACTGGCTAAGGACTTGTGGCGAATTCTGAAGTTTAGAAGGGCTGGAAGATAATCGTCAAGGGCGGCTGGCGATGGACGGACGCCCAGGCTAGGTTTGTAGTTGTCGCGCTGATGAAGAGGGGGAGGGGGGGAGACGGGGAGGTGTGTCCTCGACACGTTTCCCTTGGACGCCCGACTTCTGGTGTAACATTGATGGGCGCGATGAACGTGG
>CAZGMU010000379.1:0-4663 GCA_964526975.1 uncultured Planctomycetaceae bacterium | reverse complement strand
AGTATCGATCACCGCTTCGACCCAAGAGCCTTCACGAGCGATATCGGCAAACATCCGAAGCTGTGAACAAGTGCGGCCATGTTCGCCAATCAATCGAGCGCGGGAAAGAGCCGTCTCTGCCTCGGCATGATCTAAAAGCCTGTCGCCCAGCTCTTCGATCTGCAATGCGATGACATCGAGGAGATGTGCAGGCCAACGTGGGTCGAGTTCGCGTACAGCCAACTGCGCGTGCCGTGCAGCCTGGGCTGCTTGGTCGACTTCCGCGAATGTCGCTTCGGCAAAGCAGGGCTCCAGAGCCTGGCCAGTTGCAGGATTAACTGCTTGGAAGGTTTCTCGTCCCGAGCTCGTCCAATCGCCATCGATCCAGTGCCGGCCTCTCAATTGCGGATTCATGTCAACTACTTTAGCCCAAATCGCTTTACACGATTATCGATGGAACCGGACGGAAAACAGTTCGGTACCCGCCGAGAGCGACGGTTCTAACCTTCATACCCGTCTAGGCGGTGGCCATCGACTTCGTAGTCGCGAACAGGCAGGCCGATCGCATCGAGCGTACGAGCCGACCAAACTGGCCAGGGAGACCAATCGGCACGCCGCGATGCACGTGGGTTTACGGGCAACCAGACAAAAGCGCAGGTGATAATCGCCAAAGTAATGATACTTAAGGATTTCCATCCTTTTCTTTCGTCGATCGGCTGCTCGAACGAATGAACAAGCAGGTTGGCTCGCCTCTTAAGAAGAGACGAATCGCCCAGAAAACCTAAACCGGCTGGAAGGAGCGCGGGTTCGTCTAAATCCAACTCGATTAATCTCAGCAGGCTGCGCAAGTAAACGGCGACCTCCTGGCGACTCGAGACGGCATCTCGATCGCAACGAATTTCCCGTGCGGCCGCAGCTTGCCGGGATGCCCACCATACCAATGGATGAAACCAAAAAATCGCCTCGATGCCCCGCTGCACGAATAAATGGAGCGGATGTTGACGACGCAAGTGTGCAAGTTCATGCCGCACAATCGCCGTCTGCTCGACAATCGGAAAATTAACCACGACGCGTGGCAACGCAATTATCGGACGATGAATCTGCCAGCAGAACGCGCCGGTCATATCATCGGTAAGCCGAAGGTCGATGGGCCGTGGAGAATGTCCCAGACCAGGCACCGCGGCAAGCATCGTGCGACGCAAGGCTTCGCTTGATTGAGCCTTGTGAACGATAAGAGATGCCTTGACCATCCCAAGAATGCTTATCAAGACCATCACCACCGCGCCGCCTCCCCAAATCCAGCCCACACAACCGCCGCAGACCTGCAACGCAGCGCCATCGGGCGGGTAATTTTCGGTCGGGTGAAGATCTCCCCACACGGTTAGACGTAAATGAGGCAAAAGAAATGCGGCAGCGGTTATCAAAAGTATCGAGGCGTGCAAAAATGCCCAGTAATAATCCGCGTTCCGCTCCCCAGGGTTGCGACGAACCAGGGCGGCAGTGACCACGATCAGCAATGTCACCTGAAAAACCAACGATAAAAATATTTCGAGAATAGAAAGCGAGGTCATGGGTTGTCCTCGCTGTTCTGCAGGTTTCTGAGGGCAGCTTTGAGTGCATCCACATCGTCGGAAGTGAATTTGCCGTTTTGCAGCAGGCCCAACATCAACGTTGGCAAGCGATCGCCAAATAAGACCGTCTGCATGTCTTGAATCACGGATCGGCTTACATCGTCTCGCGATACGATCGGTTGATAGACATGCGCTCGCCCCCGCTTCACCCGTTTCAGCACTTTTTTCTTGCTATGTAGCAGCCGGAGCGTCGTCATCACGGTCGTATAGGCCAGCGGTCGCCCCAACTGGTCGCAAACTTCTTGAACGGTTCCTTCGCCTAGTTGCCAAAGGACATCCATTAACTCTAGTTCGTATCGAGTAAGGCGGTGCAGTTCCATTCGTCAATTCCAATCGGCTAACAGATACAATAGTTATGAAGTGTAAGTTGCAATAATGGAGCAGTGTTTCTGACAAAAGTTTAATAACGCTTGGCTAGGTTCTGATAGACACGAGGGTCGATGTCGTTCGAAACTCCGCCAACGTGGCCGTCAACCCAAGCAAGGTTCACGTGGCCAAAGTGCCGGCTATCGAACTCGCACTCATCGCTCTCGGGAAGGTTGGGCCCATCCTTGGCGCAACCGACAATTCGGCCCCCCGCATCTTCACCCTTCACCATGATTCCAAGCCAGGTCGAAGGAAGCTTTCTGGTCGTGCGTTCGCCAAGCAAGAAAACATGACTCAGGCCACGGGAGATTTCGTCGTATCGAATTCCCCGACCTTCCACAAAAACTCCGGTGCCGGAGCCGTTAGCCACCTCGTCGGGCTCGATGGTTCCAAAGACTCCTACGTAATTGGCCCGTGGCAACCGAACCAATAGCTCGGTCGATTCCTGCGCATTGGCGCCTGGCGCGCCCAATTCGGCGAATAAGGGGAAATACTGGCTGCCGTGATCAGACGGGCACAGAAATACGGCAGGCGTCGTGTATCGTACACTTCGGCTCACGGTCGGCAGCGGACGACTCCAATCGATCTGGGAGCGCAAAGCACCTTCGTCAAGCTCGGGCAAGATCGCCGTTGCCCAGCCGTAGCCCGAGCTTCTTGTTGATTCAATTATCCAACCAGCCGGTAGGTTGCCGGCATAGTTCTCATAAACCTGTGTCGCGACACTGATCTCTTTCAATCGCGCAACACACTGCCTATCGCGGCCATATTCTCGGCTCGACAGTAACGCAGGAAAAACGAGAGAGACAACCGAGACCAGTGACGCCAAGGCAATCAGCAGTTCCAAGACCGTAAGCGCCGAACCGCGCCGCCCGAGTTGCTTCCGCCACCAAGCAATGTGCGGAGACACAGCAACCTCTCCTGATGCCTGAGTTTTCGTCATGGCGCTTTAAGTTTCAAGAAGTTGTGGAACAGGTTATAGACTTCGCCAAATTTTAGCTATTTGACCGATTTCCAAAAGGCGCATTACAGCCATAAACCTATTTAAGGTGCCCATCTCGCTCGCCGAGATAAATTTCCCCTCGCGAAGCGAAAAGGCCACATTTTGAACCTTCGGCGGTGAGATCGTTTGACCGTAGGACGGACAATCCTGTCCGTCTTTTGGAAGCCGACGGACAGGATTGTCCGCCCTACGGCAACTCGGCTTGCGAAACTAATCACAAACAGTATCACCACCTGAACCTTCCATCGATTTGCCACCCACCTATCGGGGTGATAAACTGGTAGATTCTAATCAACTAGATAAAAGCGGCGAAACTAAAGGTTATAAATACATGAGGGTGCTCGTCACTGGTCACGACGGTTATATCGGAAGTGTGCTTGTACCGATATTCCAAGCTGCTGGCCATTCGGTCGTGGGTGTGGATGCGTTCTTTTTTGAGGAGGGCGCGGTTGGAACGATGCAAGCCCCTGACCAGGTCATTCGCAAGGATATACGCGACCTGGAAGCCGCCGACTTGCGTTCGATTGACGCCATCGTTCACTTGGCAGCCTTATCGAACGACCCCTTGGGCAACCTCAACGGGCAACTAACGTACGACATCAACCATCTGGCATCGGTCCATTTGGCAAAGCTGGCTAAAGCGGCCGGCATTCAGCGCTATCTGTATTCGTCGTCGTGCAGCACCTATGGCGCTGCGGGAATGGATGAGATCCTCGACGAGCGAGCATCGTTCAATCCTGTAACCCCCTATGGCGTTTCCAAGGTGCGCGCCGAACAGGATATTGCCAAGCTAGCCGACTCCCGATTCAGCCCAACATTTCTGCGCAACGCCACCGCCTATGGGTTCTCGCCCAAGCTGCGAGCCGATCTGGTGGTCAACGACCTCGTGGCCACAGCGCTCTTCACGGGCGAAATCCTGATGAAAAGCGACGGCACGCCCTGGCGGCCGCTCGTCCATATCGAAGACATTTCGCGGGCCTTCCTGGCCCTGCTCGCCGCACCAATTGAAACCATCCATAATCAGGCATTCAACATCGGCAGCAACGAGCAGAACTACCAGATCCGCGAAGTTGCGGAGATGGTCCGTAAATGCGTGCCGCGCTCCGACATTCGCTATGCCGATGGCGCGGGGCCAGATGCGCGCTGCTACCGCGTCAATTTCGATAAGATTCGCCGAGCTTTGCCTGATTATTCAATCCGCTGGACACTTCGCGACGCCATCTGCCAACTGCGCGACGCCTACCAGCAACACGGCCTGAAAATGGCCGATTTCCAGGGCGATCGCTTCATTCGAATCAAGCGGATCATGGGACATCTGGAAAAGCAACACGTCGATTCGAATTTGCGGTGGAGATAAAGTTCGCATAACCTTTCCGACTCATGCAATCCGTGGCCATGAATTGAATCAAAGGGCCTGCCCCAGTCGAAAACCAAGAGCTACGCGGCTCTCTCGCAAAAGCTGAAGAATCGTTGAAGCTTTTACCCGCCGCAGGTGTACGCGTTATAAGCACTGCTTTTAACGCCCCGCAAATTTATCAGTACAGCTTAACACCTTCAATAAACAAAAAACGCGGGCCGCTCCAACCAAGAGCAGCGGCCCGCGTTCATGAAAATCAACTTTTTAGGTTCTTTCGGAATTTTAATGGGTGTTAGGTAGTCATTGAGAGCTGCCAGGTCGAGAATATCG
>CAZGMU010000378.1:0-4664 GCA_964526975.1 uncultured Planctomycetaceae bacterium | reverse complement strand
CAGCGAATTGCTTGGCGTCCTTTGTGTTCTTGGCGGTTTCGTTCATTCTGTTAGATGCTCTTATTTCTTTTATCGCTCTCGGCACATGCTTTGCTCAAAATGCTATCGGCGCTGCTCGGCACACGGTTTGCGTCACCCTAATCTCGAAAAATCGGCTGCCAAAAACTGCAACGAACGTCTTTCGCGAACTAGAATTATGATGTATCGTTCGACTCCCCAGGGCCAGCGTCGCCGGCATTGCCGCACTTCGACTTTAGCCCTGGAATGAATTGACCGATACAATTTGCGGCGCGGTCGCGATAGCGGCCGAGCCCGAATGACAAATCAAACTCCGGTTGAATACCGTCGGGAGGACCATAATTTCGATTGGCTTGGGTCGATCACATGGCTGTGCGCAGCATAGTCCGGCCTCGCCTGTCTTCGAGCGACTCCTCATCGTCGCAATCAACCGGATGTTTGAAATAACAAGGCTGCGGCTGACGCTTACAAGTGTTGGCCGCGGCCTTTTTCTTGACGCTGTGGCATATTCGCCCACCTAGGTTGGCCAGCAAGATTTCAGGCGAGTCTCGTTTAGAGTCACTTACCAAATCGCGTTCCGCAATGGATCAAAAACAAACGTTGTGTAGCGTCGGTCGCCAGACCGAATCTCCCGCCAACACGGTCCCTTACGAGAACGAATCAAGTGATTTGCTCAGCTCAACCGAAACGCAATTACCGTCAGATCATCTGGCTTAGATGGTGCATCACCCACTTTCATTGCCATGCGGTCCTGAGCGGTTTGCACCAACGCGCCTACAGCTTCATCCAGCGGACCGCTGCGGATCGTCTCCACGATCTCGTTGGGCAGCAAATTGTCGAACAGACCGTCACTTGCCAAAAGGAGCGTGTCGCGTGGGGCCAGCTCGGTGGGCGGACCGATCTCGATCCGCATCTGGTCAGATCCAATGACGTTTGAAATCACGTGCCGCGCCTCGTGGTGGATCGCTTCCTCCTCTTTCATCAGGCCGGCTTCCACCGCGTAGCCGATCGGCGAATGCGGGATCGTTTGCAGCTTCACTTTTCCACGTTGACCCGTGACCAGAATCGCCGAGTCGCCCACGTGATAGGGGCGAATAACCCCGTTGTGAATTTCCACGAGGGCCAATGTCGTAGCTGCCCCGGTTCCCAGTTCGCGAACCGCTGCGTTCGCGGCTTCGATGCCGTTCAGAATACCGGCACGCAGATCGACCGGCTCGCTGATATCAGCCCGGGCAGCAGCCGACTCCTGCAGCGACTTTTGTATCGTCTCGATCGCCAGCCGGCTGGCCCGTTCCCCCCCGGCATGGCCCCCTACACCGTCTGCCACGGCCAGAACGCCACTCGACGGCCCAACCGGCCACAGTGCGGCGACATCTTCGTTCGGAGTCTCTTTTTGCGGCGACCGGTTGCTGAACACCGCCGCCGTGCCACCTTGGAACTCGAACGCCGCGACGTTGGCTAGTTGAGCCTCGAACAGAAGCGCGCCCAAACGTCGGCGCGTGCGGCGATTTCCGACGACAACAGGGTCGGCGATGATTTGCGCTTCGACGGGCAGCTCGGTGCCGGTACTCATACGCGATTCGACGCCGGGGTGAGAGGGGACTTGTTCCGCTGCCGGCTAGCCGTGGGAACTGGCTAACCGGCAGCGCTGGTGGGGATTGGGCCGACACAAGCGGCCTACAAAATTATGACGCCTTTTCCAGCGGTTTTAATGAAGCCAATTGCATAATAGGGGAAAATAAAGCCGGCACAAACGAAATTTACGGCATCCAGAATTGCTAGCGGTGCTGGCCCAAAACTTCTAAGTGATTGCCTGGCAAGCAGATAAGATAAAAAACCGGGATTGCGAAATCTGCGCGAAGAGTTTTGACTTTCGCCACAAAGCGCCTGTTTTTAGCTCCCCTCTGGCCCTCTCTACCCAGAATTTTGCCTTCTCCGCTGCTCTCTTCAAACGTTCTTTCCAAGGCAAAGAACAGCAAGGGCATTTTCAAAAGGCTAACCGTAACGCCAGATCAAGCAGCGTGGCAAGGTCGTGCGCATTGTGGTGTAGCACCGTATCCATGCGTGATGGAGAACGTCCATGTGGATCCGCATTGAGAACCCTCGCAGGCATAGTAAACAGACGTTTACTATGCCCAGTGCTTTGCCCAGAAATGCTAGATCAACAAACGACCTACCATCCGTCGTCCAACCGCTTGCGGTTTAGCTCGATTTTCTGGCAAGGCCATGCCAGCGCATCCAAGAACACACTCCAAGATAGGAGTGTCGCGGGTCATGGCGGTTTTAACGAATATGCTTAGGTCGAGTTGATTGGAGATTGCTTGATCGCGGGGAGATTGAAGGCAAACAGCCTGAATTCAGCAGGTTATAGCCTAAACTATCCGATGCAAGACATAGCTGCATTGCGGCAGCCGTGAAGCCGGTTTGTTGTCCGTGTTCTTAGCCGGTCCTAGAATTAGGGCAGCAGGCTGCCGATTCGGGCTGAGCGAATGCCGTGTTCGAGCAACGCAGGAGTTGTAGGTGATGAGCCGGAAATTTATGTTGCCGTTGTGTGGGATGGCGATTGCCATGGGCAGCGCTATCGTTGCGCATGGCCAGTCTTATGGCCGCCTGGGCAACTATTCGGGCAACGCACCCGCCAGCAGTAGCGGCCTCTCTCTCAATCAAATGGCGCTTCGCAATGCCCAGCAGGTGATGCAGCAGTCTTACGCGCAGCCGAGTGGAATGCCAAGTGCCGGCCGAATCGGCCTGGGATTGGGTACTTCCTATTCCGGCTCCAAGCCGTTTTCCGGCTTCTCCCAAGGGAGCGCGATCAGCCCCTACCTCAATCTGTTTCGTGTCGATCAGAACGGTTTAGAGGGTTTCAACTACAGTACGCTTGTCCAACCGATGTTGAGGCAACAGCAATTCAATCAGCAGCAGCAGGTGGAGAATCAGATGACAAATCGCAGGCTGCAAGCAATCTCCGCCCAGTCCGCCTACAATATGACCGGGTCGAAAGAAGAGTACCCTACCGGCCACCAAACGGTTTTCCAGTACACGGGCCATTACTACCCGCAACAACAACGGCGCGCAAAGAAGCAGAGTCGCTAGTTGTCGTAACTTCTCTGTGTGCTAGCGCTTTGCCCAAAAATTGACGCCAAGCCACAACCAAGGTAGACCTGTTACCAGAGAACTCGTTCTCCAACCGCTTGCGGCTTAGCGAGATTTCCGAGCAAAGCCGCGTGCTAGCGCAAGCTAACGCTCCGCGGCAGCCCACCTTGCATCGGGCAGGCGTAATTTGCTACAAGGCCTCCCGCGCTCTTTTTCTGTTTTCTTTTCTGCTTTTGCTAAAGTTCTTTCTCTGTTGCTGGGAACGAACGACGGTTGAATTTTATCCCTGGCCGTGGTTTTGCCCGGCGCGGATCGTATTCATGCTCAACCCCTGCGTCTTACGAGTGGGTCGTGTTGCCGTGATGGCGTTCGTCATCGCGATGGCTGGCGTTGCGCAGATCGCGTGGGGCCAGTCTTCCCCGGCAGCGATCTTGCCGAATGGATTGCTGCCCATTTTGAGCAATCAACCTGCTTCAAGTGCCGCTTCTCCAGCCCTGTATCAGCAGCCGGTGAGCCCACCTGTCCGGGCGCCCTTGGCCCGGCTTATCGAGAACCCCGACCAAACAGACGGCGCCCCGCCCTACGCGCTCACCGATCAGTCGGGCACCGTCCAGCGTTATGTCGAGCCTGTACCAGGGATCGATTTGGCGTCTTATGTCGGCCAGGTGGTGACCGTTCGTAGCGATACGGGAACAACGCTCCTCGCCTCGCAGTTGGAGTTGCCACAGCAGGCGCTGCGGCCGATGGTGAATAGCTTCCCAGAGCGATATGCGACCGCAACCGATGCAACCGGCGCGTGGCGACGCCCGGCTACATTGCCCGGCGATATTCGGCAGGCTCAATACGTCGACAACGACGATTCCTCGGTGCAATTGTTGCAGGATGAATTGCCGGGCGGCGAGCCGACGGAAATGGCGACCGATAGCCTGATGCCACTCGATGGTATGCAGCCTGTTGGCCAGTTTCCCGCTTATGCCGAGCAAGTCGGTCCGCCCGTGATGGTGGGGCCGATGTCTCCGCCTGGCATGCCGCTGGCCTATCCGCCCGGGATGCTTGGCTATCCGACCGGGGCGATGGAAGAGGCCCCAGACCGCTCGCGTTTTTCAGCCGACATCGAGCTCATGATGCTTCGCCCGCAAATCGCCGAAACCGCGATTGGCAAGCTTTCGGAAAACTATCAGTTCTCGCCTCGCCTTATTTTGGGTGTCGCCGGGGCCGGTAACTTCGATGGCCGGTTGCGATACTGGCATTACGACCGCGATTCCGATGTGCTTGGCGCCAATGGCAGCATTCGTCTCAAATTCGACGTGCTCGATCTCGAAGCGCTTCATCACTTCAAGCCAGGCAAATCGGATATCGCTGTATCGGGCGGTTTGCGGCTCGCCGGAATTCGGCTGACCGACCTGGAGTCGGACGAGTGCAATACCGAGCTTCTCGGCCTGACCATGGCGGCTGATGGGCTGACTCCGCTGGGCGAGTTTCCTAGTGGTCATCTTGGCTTGGTCTATGGCGGCCGCTTGTCGATTCTCGGTGGCCATTGGGACGGCGATCCC
>CAZGMU010000377.1:0-4666 GCA_964526975.1 uncultured Planctomycetaceae bacterium | reverse complement strand
CTTCTTTTTTCATGCCTGTTTTTTCCTCGCCGCGACTTCACCTGCGTTCGCGCGTCGGCTCGGGTTCGAGGCTCCCTCTCCTGGTGCTTGTAATTAGAATTAAACCCGTTGAGAAATCCGGCAGGACCGGATTACGGGATTTGCCGGATCGACGGGATGTCAAAGGTAAGCAACTGCGACCGTGCCATATAGTGCGCACGTCGTACTTCCTGTTAATCTTGCTGATCCCGTTATCCTGTCCATTCTTAATCAAGTAAGCGCAGCTCCATCGTTGACCGAGCCCATCTCAGCCAGTGCCATCATGAACAATCCCACGCGGACCGCTGCGCTCGATTGGCTTATGCACCGAATCAATTACGAGCGGACCGGAGTGCCCTATCAGGCGCGGCAGCTCAAGCTCGATCGGATGCGTCAGCTGCTCACGCGGTTAGGCCAGCCGGATGCTGGGATGAAGATCGTCCACGTCGCGGGGACAAAGGGCAAAGGCTCGACGTCGGTGATGATCGCCGCGGTGCTCACGGCGGCCGGTTATCGAACGGGCGTATTTAGCTCGCCCCACTTGGAGCAAATTGAAGAACGGTTTGCCGTCGATGGGCAGCCCTGCACTTCGGATGAACTGGTTGCGCTCGTGAATCGAATGATTCCCATCGTGCGTGCGATGGACGAGGAAGCGACTGCGGACGGTGATCCGACGGGTGGCCCGACCTACTTTGAAATCACGACGGCGATGGCGCTCGTTCACTTCGTCGAGCATGCGGTGGACGCCGCCGTGCTGGAAGTTGGACTGGGCGGCCGGCTCGATTCAACGAACGTGTGCCTGCCGGTCGTGAGCGTGATCACGTCGATCAGCTTCGACCACATGCGCCAACTGGGCAATACGCTGGCTTCAATCGCGCGAGAGAAAGCCGGCATCGTGAAACCCGGCGTGCCGGTCGTCTGCGGAGTGTCCGACGTGGAACCGCAGGCAGTAATCGCCCAAACCGCTCGCGATCACGGCTGCCGATTGATTCAGGTCGGGCGCGACTTCGCCTTCGAATATCGAACAAAAGCGACAGTCGCAGAACTCGACTTTCGCTACCTGGTGGCTACCCAAGAATTTCATCTCGACTCCCTGATGTTAGCGATGCATGGCCGCCACCAGGCTGCCAACGCCGCTACTGCGCTAGCAACCATCTCCGAGTTGCGGCACCAAGGCTGGTGTATATCGTGCGATGCGATGCGAGCGGGGCTGGCGAAAGCCGCCCTGCCCGGGCGCGTCGAGATTGTCAAATCAGACCCGACGATCGTGCTCGATACGGCCCATAACCCGGCTTCGGCTCGCGCGCTCGTTGCTACGCTGGACGAGTTGACGAGTGCGCGTCGCACGTTGATCTTGTCGATCAGCCACGACAAGGACGTGCCGGCGATTGTGCGCGAACTAGTGGACCACTTCGATCGAATCGTGGTGACGCAATATCAAGAAAACCCCCGTGCTGTGCCTGTTCAGGAATTGCTGCAGGTTGTTGTAAACGCGGCAGCCCAAAAGTCGGTCGACATTATGATGCGAGCTACGCCTCGTGAGGCTTGGAGCTATGCGATCGAGTCGGCGGCGCCGGGCGAGTGTATTTGTGTCGCCGGTTCGTTTTTTCTTGCTGCCGAGATGCGTCCGCTCATTCAGGCCGCGGTCGCTTCCGACCCGTTGGCCAAGTAGCGCCGCATGCGAGCCTGAAGTTTGCGCTCTTCGCGAACTTCGTCCTGCAGATTCTTGATCAGTTGCGCGACGTACGGATCGGCCCAAGGCAACACCTCGCGGGCCAAGGCTCCGCGCGACAGGCAAGCGTTATCCAACTGCGAAACAGCAACCACCGTGCAGCGAACGCGATTGAAAGCAACCATGATGAACTCTCCCCCAACACGAATGACAAGATCGTAGACAAGGGCGGCAGGAGTACCCAGCTCGTGCCGCGTTCTCGCTGTGGCGTGGTCGGCTCGTGGTGAGCCGTAAGCGTCCTTCGCCGGCGAGAACGACCGCCGCATCCCATGCGGTAGTTGAAGACCTGTTAATGCACGGGCCGTGCCAAAGCTGGTCCCCCAAAAAGAAATTGTGGCGATAGCAGTCTTAAGTCGTTGATTAGAAGAAACTTGCGGCTCTTGAAGCAGCGCCGAGCATTGCGGCCATTACTTGCTAAAGGACGGTGAAAATTACGTCAACAGTAGAAAGACGTACAAAAGCCTACGGTTTCACGGCTAATTTGCCCTGCAAATACGACACGGCAAGTTGCAGCGGTTTATCGACAAAGCCCGCAATCTTTGCTGCCATGGCGGGATCGGTAGCGTTTTCCTCGTCCGTACTTCCGAACCATTCGCGTTGCTCACGATAGGCCAGGAATGTTTTGTGGTCTTCGGCGGAGAGTTTGCTTTCGTATTCTTTGTCTGGCGAGACGCCCCACTTTGCCTCCCCCGATGCTCCGGCGGCACGGTGGATGTTCGCGCCGCTTGGTCGCCAGAAGCTGGCCCAGGTTAGTTTGAGCAGGCTTTTTCCTGTTTCCAATGGAAGCAGTTGCTGCACCGTGCCTTTGCCATAGGATCGCTGTCCCGCGACGAGGGCGCGGCCGTGGTCTTGCAAGCAGGCCGCGACGATCTCCGCGGCGCTAGCACTGTTTTGATCGATCAGAATCGCGAGGGGCACGTCCATGTATTTGCCGTCGACCGTGCTGGCATAGCGATGCAGGACCGCATGCTCGCGTCCGCGTGTTTCGACAATCAACTTGTCGGCGGGCAGCAGCATCTGGCAAATGGCGACCGCGGCATCGAGCGAGCCACCGGGATTATCGCGCAAGTCGAGCACGATCCCACTAGCGCCTTCGGCGATCAACTTTGCCATCACCTTGTCGAACTCGGCTGCGGTGCGATCGCCGAACGAAGTGATGCGAATGAGAGCAATTTCCGGGGCATTTTCCAGTCGAAATTGCCAGCTACCGTCTTTATCGCGACGGTCGCCGAGGACGGACTCGGTGTTGATGACCTCGCGCTGGAGTTCGACTGTCCGGGGCGTGAGGTCGGAGGGGCTTTCGATTTTCAGTCGTAGTGAGGTGCCAGGCTCGCCGCGCACGAGCCGCATGACCTCGCTCATCTGAATGTCGTCAGTCGGCTGATCGTTGATCGCGAGGATGTAATCGCCAGACTGCAATCCGGCACGGTCGGCTGGGGTGCCCTGCTCTGGTGTCGCCACGATGGCGAGTCGACGTTTTTCGCCGAGAAAGCCGATGCGGATGCCGATGCCGCCAAATTGTTGGTGGATTTCGTTGCGGAGCCGATTGGCGTCTGCTTCGTTGCGATATTCTGAATGCTGGTCGCCGTGCTGGTGGAGGACGCCGATCATTCCTCGCATTGCGCCGTCGAAGAGTTCTCGGTTGGAGACGACGTCTAGCGAATTTTCGTTGATGGTTTCCAACCCCTCTGCTACGTAGCGAGCAAAGGGCTCGCGTTCGCCTCGTAGGTAGCAGGCGAAGGAGGCAATCAAAGCAGTGAGCAGGATCAGCAAATTGCGGCGCGACATTCCCGACGATTGTCAGGTTTGGAGTTGCCGGCCGCAATGCCTGGATTTTTCGCCGACGGTTTACCAGTAGAAATCGCAGCCGAAAGACGCACCGTGATAGAACGGATTGCCGGTGGTATTCAAGTAGGAGGTATTCGACGTGAATGTCGCCTGATTGGGGGCGAGCGCAGCGGATGTCATGAACAGCATCTCGTAGGCGGCCCGAAGCGAGACATTCGGCATGACATGGTATTTGCCTTGCAGCTTGAATTCGCCGATGAAGGAGAGTTGGTTTTCGACCATGTGCAAGTCGAAGTCGCTATCGTCGTCGGCGGTATAGTCGAGGCGTGAATCGCCAGTCGCCCGGTTCAGGAAGACGCCGCCTTTGGCTTGCGCGCCCAAGCTCCAGCGCGGCGCCTGATAGGTCATGCCGGTGCCCATCTGGTAGCCGAACAGGTCGTTTCGGGTGTTAATGTCGTAGCGGCCGTCGTCACCGACATTGATGATGTCTTGGGCGGTCCAATCAAGTTGTTCGCCCAGCTTCACATATCGCAAGCCGACAAGGTATTCCTTTTCGAAGCCAGCATTGGCGGCTCGATGCCAGTTTCCATTGGCGTCCATGACGAGTTGGTCTTTCCCCAACCGGCCCCGCACGCGGTAGTTCACCTCGAAGCTGGAGAGATCGCTGTTGTAGACGACAGATTGTGTTGTCGAGCCGTTAAACGATTCGTTGTTGCCTGCGTAGACAAAGGGTACGAACAGGCCATGCTCCTCGACGGAAGACATGGTGCGTTGCTGTTCCCAGTTTCCGCCGCCCTGAGCGGTGAGTTCAACCGTGTGATCGCGGTTGTGATCGTCACGGAAGAGGAAGTTGCCTAGCGTACCGCGGACTGAGGCGTCTCGTCCGGGCAAACCGCCGTTCAGAATCAGAATGCGATTGGTGTCCAGGAAGATAGGATTGAAACCTAGGCTTTGGGCGTTCACTGGGCCGCGGATGACATTCACATCTTCCGCGGCAAGCCGTTGGTCTTTGCGGTTCCATAAGCGGTTGTAGATGACGGCATCTGCCTCGGCATACCAGAAACCGCGACGTAGCCAGGTGCCCGTGCTTTCGATCGGCGCGAGCTGCGTCCACATGCTGCGCATGCC
>CAZGMU010000376.1:2646-4699 GCA_964526975.1 uncultured Planctomycetaceae bacterium | reverse complement strand
AGAACTCAACAGCACCGAGAATTTGATGCTGGTCTGTCACCAGTGCCATCGCAAGATCGATCAGAAAGCTGATGGTGGGCGTTACACGGCCGAGCTTTTAAAAGGTTGGAAGCAGGCACACGAACGAAGAGTTGAGATTGTCACCGGCATTGCCAGTGATCGCCAAAGTCACATTCTGCTTTACGGGGCGAACATCGGCGAGCATACATCGCCGCTCAATTACAACGGCGCCGCGGAAGCAATTTTCCCGAACAACTTCTATCCGGCGTCCGATCAAGCGATCGAGTTGGGCGTAAAGAACAGCGTTGCAACCGACCGTGATGACGCGTTCTGGGACGGTGAAAGCCATCAGCTCATAACCCAATTCGGGCGGCGGGTGAAGGAGCGGATCGAGAATGGTGAAATCTCGCATCTGTCCGTCTTCGGCTTGGCCCCGCAGCCTCTGCTGACTTTGCTTGGAGTTTGTCTAGGAGACATCAATCAGGCTGCGGTCTATCAGCGTCATCGTGAACCGCAGACGTGGCTGTGGCCAAGTGTTGCACTACCTATCGAATTCACCATCGATCAGCCTGCAAGTTTCGACGCCCCTCCAGCTTTGGTCCTGGGAATTAGCGCGACGGTCACCCCAGATCGCATTCGGGCGGTCTTGGGCGATAACGTCTCGATCTGGACAGTGTCCGTTGCGAAGCCGCACAACGACATCATTAAGTCGCCGGAGCATCTGGCCCGATTTCGGACTGTCATGAGGCCGCTGCTGGACGAGATCAAAGCCAAGCACGGCCAGCAGACGCCCCTCCATATTTTTCCTGCAACTCCCAACTCAGTGGCCATTGAGCTTGGCCGCATCCGGATGCCGAAGGCTGAGATGCCGTGGGTAACCTATGACCAACTGAACTCGCACGGCGGGTTCGTGCGAGCTTTAACAATTCAATAGAGGATGGTTTCCAATGAACAATTCGAAAAGCAATCTGACGAAGATCCTGGAATTTATCGTGGAGCATATCGAGATCCCTCGCTCCTATTACGACAAGGCGGCTGCTCGGCATCGCTCGCTCGGCGAATGGTTGCACCGGGATGGATCGAAAGTCGCCGCATTCGACCCTGATGTGCGTCCGCAAGGGTCCTTCCGGTACGGCACGGTAACTCGCCCGATCAATCCTGAGGAAGAGTACGATCTCGACAACGTCTGTCTTTTGCGAGCCTTGAACAAGGGAGCGTTAACTCAGGAAGACCTGAAGTCGCACTACGGTGACGAAATCAAGGCATACGCACGGGCGCACGGTATGCTCTCTGCCGCCGAAGAACACAATCGTTGTTGGCGTCTTCGATATGCTGATGAAGTCGCTTTCCATTTGGACACGCTTCCATGCGTTCCTGAGCAAGGTGAATTGGTCCGCCTGCTCACGGAGCAACAGGTTCCACTCGAATTGGCCGAGCGAGCAATCGCCATCACGGACAGAAAACATCCCAAATACCGAGTAGTAACTCTCGACTGGTTCACCAGTAATCCGCGAGGATTCGCCGTTTGGTTCGAACGTCGCGCGCTTCTTGGAGGCGTGCGAACCCTAGTGGAGACGCGGTTGCGGGCGTCGATTGAAGATGTGCCTCCGTACGGTTGGAAAACGACGCTGCAGCAGTGTATTCAGATTCTGAAGCGCCACCGCGATACGATGTTCCGACACCGGTTGGATGTTGCTCCGATTTCGATGATCATCACCAATCTGGCCGCCCACGCATATAACGGAGAAATGGATTTGGGCGAGGCACTGCAAAATATTGTTGATGGAATGGCGGACTACGTTCGGGCGATAAGGCCGCGTGTTCCGAATCCAACTCATCCGGCTGAGGACTATGCTGACAAGTGGAGCCGCGACGAGCGACTCGAAAAGAATTTCTGGGACTGGCACGCCGCGGTCCAATCAGATTTGGAACGTCTTTCATCTGCAACCAGTCGGGCAAATATTTCGAAGCAAGTCAGCGAACGTTTTCTGGTCGATTTGACAGATGAACAGCTACGCTCGATTGAGTCTCCATCATCCGGCCCGGCGATCAT
>CAZGMU010000376.1:0-2636 GCA_964526975.1 uncultured Planctomycetaceae bacterium | reverse complement strand
CATCGTCAAATCTTCGCCTGCAATCGTAATTCCGTCGGCCACGAAGCCTTGGGGAAGAAATGGCTGAGTCGATCCGCGAGCGTTATACCCGTTGGCAGCTCTACGAGTTGCTAAACAAGTATTCGGGTTTGCAGCTTGCACCCAACGACTATGCGGTAGTTCTGCGGGGCGATCTAGCCTTTCGGGCTACTGGTCCTGACGGCACGCTTGTCGACGATGCATATAGCATCGAGATACGTGTTCCGGCTGAATTCCCTAGTCTGCTGCCGAGAACGCATGAGACAAAGGGGCGGATTCCACGCAAGTACCACAAGTTGGAAGATGGTTCCCTTTGCCTTGGTGCGCCGACGGCACTTCGTATGAAGTTGAAGTCGGCGCCTTCACTCTTGGTCTACCTTGAATCGTTTGTCATCCCGTATCTCTATGGGCACTCCATCTACTCACAAACAGGAGTAATGCCTTTTGGGGAACTCGATCATGGTGATGATGGCATTCGGCAGTACATCGCCTCGCTTTTTAGCTCGGTGCCGACTAACGATGTCGAAGACTTTCTTCGCCTAGCGTCGATGAATAAGCGCCATGCCAACAAATGGCCGTGCCCGTGCGGGAGCGGCAAGCGGCTTGGCAGGTGCCACAACCGTAGGGTGAATGGCCTTCGCCGAAAAGTTGGGCGTAAGTGGTTTCGCGAGGAGTATAGGAAAGTAAAGAAAGGTCTGAGCGACGACCCTGAGGATGCGTCCGACATGCGGCGGACGCACTGGCAGCGGCAAGTCCCGGAGGTTGGAATCCAAGCAGGCGCGGCCTAGATCCGATGTTCACTTTCCCTTCTCAATGAGTTCGGGCTTCACGCCAGCTTGCCCAAGCAAAGTATAGAGTGAATCGATCGCGGTACGTGATTGCTTCTCGGGCCTGCCGCCAACGTTTCTCGGCCGTAAGGCTGAATACGTAAACACGACACGTTTGATTGCGCGAGAGAATGCCACGAAGAATGCGCATTTCTCTTCCTCAGGCGAGTTCCGAAAATTCCAAAACGTCGAGTCTTCAAGCCCCACAAACACAACAATGTCGTATTCGAGTCCTTTACTCTTGTGCACCGTCATGATGGGAACGCAGTTTGTGCCTTCCAGATCATCGAGTGCTTGAAGCCAAGTCATGTTCTTCGCCAATCGCACGTTCAATTGGGCCGCAACTTGACTCAACGTATCCGCAAAGAACTTGCCCTGGCGGTACTGCGGATACGCTTGCTTCAGAGCGTTCTTTCCAAAGAAATCAGCAATTGTATTGAGTAGCGATTCTACTTCTTCCTCTTGCGAACCGTTATTGAGACCGATCATCTTGCGAATCAGCTTCGCAGCCTCAGCTAATTTGCGTTCGACTGTGATGGCCTTGGCTGCATCGTCGATGCCCCAAAGCTCAATGCAAAGATCCGTGAGCTCTGCCCACGCATCTGGGGACCTTGGCGAGACAGCAAGTCGGACCAAGCAGAGTACATCCTTCACGACCGGCTCGGCTAATAGGTCTTGAAGCTCTCGCTCGCTTCTTGCCGGAACACCCCGTTTCGCAAGTTCCTCGATTAGAAGCGAACTGTACTTTTCGTTCCATGTTCGAGTCAGAATGCAAATGTCGGATGGCTTCAGCTCTTCGTCTTTGATCAGATCCGCTAGGTAATTGGCCAAGTGCTTAGCCTCGGTCGCGTCGTCCGGATAGCTGAAAATTCGGCACTCGCCATTTCCGTCCTCTGCTTTGCGGTGTGCAGTTGAAGGCTTCGCCTTTGGCTCAAGTGCTTGTATTAGGTGCTGTTGGATACGCACTAGCTCCGGTGCGGAGCGATAGTTCATAGCCAGGTGGTGGTGCTTCGCGGCGAAATCAGTTTTGAAATTGTCAAAAACGCCGGTTAGAGCACCGGCCCAAAGCATAATTCGCTGCTTTGGATCACCTACTGCAGTTAGTCGCGCATTCGACCCCTTAAACGCTGCTGTCGTAAGTTGATATTGGATCTGCGTTGTATCCTGAAACTCGTCCAGGAATACGAATCGGTACGTTGCTTGGAGTGCGGCAAGCACCTTCGGATTGCTCCGCAAAAGCAATTCAGCGAGGCGGCCAATCATCGTGAAGTTAAGGACAGATTCAGCCCCTCCCCTCAGCAGAACTCGCCATACTTCTCTTGCAAGAGTCTCGTTTTCAGTGGGCGTAGGCGACGGGACAGCTTGAATGGGGCTTCCGACGACATGTCGCTGGAAGAATGCCTTCTCTGCGCTATTGGTGATGATGGCACGAGCGAGAGCAGGTGCAACAGAGGCTGCCTGGTTCAAGATTGTGCGGAGTTTGGCAACACTCTCCAATTCAACGTCGATTGTGTAGTTCGCTGTCGGCCGGTACGCCTGGGACAGTCCGAGCAAGAAGCGATCGAGTAGGCTTTTTGCGAAAGAGTCGTAGGTCAACGAATCGAACCGACGCGCAGCGTTCATACCGCAACGCCGTCGCACGCGCCTACGCAAATTGCTCGCAGCGTCACGCTTGAAGCTAATCGCGAGGATTCGGTACGGAGCTGGGCAAATATCTGTCTGGAAAAGAAAACAAGCACGCTGTGCCAGGAGTTCGGTCTTTCCAGCGCCGGGGCCAGCGACGACAATTCC
>CAZGMU010000375.1:0-4701 GCA_964526975.1 uncultured Planctomycetaceae bacterium | reverse complement strand
AGAAGAAATAAGGAGGCAAGAACACGGGTTTGCGCTAATTTTCACTAGTGCCGAAAAAACCATTTCCGTCTTTAATCCTATGTTCTGACTTACTATCATCAACTAGTCGCGGTTTAGTATTCTGTGTTTTCTCTTTTTGTCTTCTCTGTGTCCTCCGTGTCTCCGTGGTTATTCCGAAAATGGGGAAGTTATTATTGAATCGCTCCTTAGCGCGCCAACGATTCACTTTTTGACTGCCAGGCGATAACAGACAGCCTCGCGAGCATTCCGAACGAGCAAATACGGCATCGAAAACGCCGGGTTGTTCCAAGTTACGTTCGCGTCGCCTAGTGCTTGGATATGCGCCAATTCGCGATACTCGCGCGGATTGGCTTCGACCAAGGCCAGTTCGCCCGTTTCGGATAACACCAGGATCGTGCTGCTGATCAACATAATCTGCCCATGCCCAAATTCCGGTCGGCGGCGTTTCTTCCACTTCACCGCCCCCGTCTCCAACTCGATGCACTCGAGCAAAACGTCGTCGAGCCCGTAAACGAATCCATCGCGTATGACCACGTTGCATAGCTTGGTCTTCATGGCGCTCTTGATCGGCGGCGTCCAGAGCGGAGCGGCCGTCAATGCGCCATTGCCATCCTTCGTTATCTTCAACAACGAACATCCAGTGCCATAACCCTTAGACAGAAACAATCGATCCTCGCCGACTGGCACCGGTTGTGAGCAGGATGCATTCGTATCAGTCTGACTAGACCACGGGTACTCCCAGAGAATTTTGCCATCGCGAACACGATGGGCCACCACCCAGCTTTCACTCACAACCACGATTTGCCGTTCGCTTGCCAATGTGGTGACGATTGGGGAAGCATAGCTAGCCTGGCGAGATCCAGCGGTCCAGCGAACGGCGCCCGACTTCGCATCAAAGGCTACCAGCGACGAGTTGTAAGGCTTATCCGGCTGCTGTTTGGTTGCCGTGGAATCGGAAGCAGGAGATTCCCAACCGCCGGCTGGCGCACCGACGCTGATAACGACCATGTCGTCAACCACCAGCGGCGAACCAGACTTTCCCCACATCGTAACGGTTGCCCCGAACTCGGCAGGCGTATCGTGCGACCAAATGACACGCCCCGTGCGGGCGTCGAGGCAGTTGACAATTCCCGTGCCACCTTGCGTGAATATTCGGTCGCCAACAATAGTCGGCGTGGCGCGCGGGCCCACATCGCCTAAACCGCCAATCGCATCTGGCGGATCGAAGCGTGCCACGTCGGAGTGCGACCAGATGGGCTCGCCAGTTTGCAAACGGTAGCAGGTGACCAGTTCGTTCTCGCCACGTTGCTCTTGTGTTACGGCATAATTGCCTGCGATCGCAAACGCCGACCATCCAGCGCCAATCTCGCGGCGCCATAGTTCCTGGGGTGGATGGGCCTGCCAATCGGTTTCCAGTTCAACGCCGCTGACTTCGGCCCAATAACCGTTCCCCAAGAAGCGCGGGTAATCGTTCGGCGTGGTTTGCCAATCTTTTGCTTCGTTTGCTACCCCTATATTCTCCAGACGCTGATCCGCATTCGATGCGAAACGCAGCCTCCAGCGGTAGACACCCATATCACCGTTGTATACCGGCCGGAACAAAACCAAGAACGCTCCGATGGCCAGTGCCACTCCGCCAACAATTACTTGCCGCGCTCGCCGCGAAGCCCCGCCAAATACGAGGAACCAGGTCGCAACCAAAATGATAACAAGCAGCACCACTGCGGCATGGACCACAGTGTGATACCCTGCATAACGAGCGCGCCACAGCCACCAGCCAGCCGCCGCAACAAGCACCAGCACCGGGAACCACGGGTGCCGCGCTTGATGAATCGTTTGAGGGGACTGGTCCATGGTGAAAGGAGCTAGAAATAGATGCCGTTTCGGAACGTGGGGCAGACATTCTTGTCTGCCAAATTTAGGCAAGTACAGCAATACTCTCCGCAGCGTATCGAATCCTAGAGATTAACCGATAAGCAGACAAGGCGGCTGCCATACGATGGCATGGGTGTTAGGATAGAGCTTGAACGCAATTTCACAAAAGCAGCCTGAGAATCGTTCGTGACCAACCCCGCCGAAATTTTGAAATGCCAATCGGCCGTCGTCACCGGCAGCTCCACCGGCATCGGTCGGGCAATCGCCTGCGCGCTGGTTGAGGCGGGCGCAAACGTGCTCGTTCATGCAAGACGAAGCCACGACGATGCGGAGCAAGTCGCTCTTCACGCCCGTTCGTTGGGGCGCGATACGCGAGTCGTCCTGGCCGACTTGAACGACCTCGCCGAGCAAGACCGACTGATTCAAGAAGCCTGGAATTGGCGCCCTATCGATATATGGATCAACAACGCCGGCGCCGATGTTCTGACGGGCGCCGCCGCTGAATGGTCGTTTGAGGAAAAGCTGGAAGCGCTGTGGAAAGTTGACGTCGTGGCGTCGCTACGCTTGTCCAGAGCGGTCGGCGAGCGAATGCGCAAACGCGGGCATGGCGTGATTCTCAACATGGGCTGGGACCAGGCAGAAACCGGAATGGCCGGCGACAGTGGCGAGTTTTTTGCGGCAGTCAAGGGGGCTGTGATGGCGGCGACGCGCAGTCTGGCGAAGTCGCTCGCGCCCCACGTTCGGGTAAACTGCATCGCTCCCGGATGGATACGCACCGAATGGGGCCAACAAGCATCCGATGAATGGCAGGCACGGGCCCAACGTGAATCACTCCTGGCGCGTTGGGGCAAGACGGAAGACGTGGCGCGTGTTGCCTGTTTCCTGGCATCCCCAGCGGCAAGTTTTGTCAACGGTCAGATTGTGAACATCAACGGCGGACGCAACGATTGGCTACCATCTCAATCGAATAGCTAGCGAGTGGCGATATTCATCTCCGCTGAATGCCCCGGCGGCTCGCACCGACCAACAATCCCTATAAACCATGGCGACGGAACATATCCATTTCGTTACAGGACGCCTTGCGGAACATGCGCTGCGTAAAACGGTCGCGCCGCTCGCCAACGCCATCGGCTTCGATTACTCCATCGACGTGCTGCCGATTACCGTTGCCGCATTGATGACACCCAGTTGGATTGCCAAGCGTATCAACGCGACTGTAGAGACTACCAAGATTCTCGTCCCCGGCTATTGCAGTGGCGACTTGTCGCCGATCGAAGAATTGACTCATCGTCCCGTCGAGCGTGGCCCACGCGACCTGCGCGAGTTGCCGCGGTTTTTTGGCCAGTCGACCACGCCGGCCGACTACGGGGCATTCGATATCGAAATCATCGCCGAAATTAATCATTGCCCGCGACTCTCGATCGCGGACATACTCACACAAGCACGTCGCCTCGCCGACGATGGTGCGGATGTCATCGACGTCGGCTGCGAGCCCGAAGGGCCCTGGCCTGAGGTGGGAAACGTAGTGCGAGCATTGCGGAGCGAAGGGCATCGCGTGTCGATCGACAGCCTCGATCCGCGTGAAATCCGACCGGCCGCGCAAGCGGGAGCGGAGCTGGTCCTTTCCGTGAACAGTTCCAATCGCGAAGCGGCCTGCGACTGGGGTTGCGAAGTCGTCGTCGTGCCAGACGATCCTCGATCGCTGGTGGGCCTCGATGAAACCATTGAGCTCTTGGCTAAGAACAATGTTCGGCTTCGCGTCGACCCTGTCCTCGAGCCGATCGGCTTTGGGTTTGCACAAAGCCTTCACAGGTACTTACAGATTCGCGATCGTTATCCGGATGCCGAAATGATGATGGGGATCGGCAATCTCACGGAGCTGACCGACGCCGATTCCGCCGCGATCAATGTGATGCTCCTCGGATTTTGCGAGGAACTCGGCATCCGCAGCGTTCTCACAACGCAAGTCATCAATTGGGCTCAATCGAGCGTGCGGGAGTGCGACCTGGCACGGCGACTCGTGTACCATTCGATTCAGCATCGCGTGCTCCCCAAGCACCTTGAGCCTCGGCTCGTCATTCTCCGCGATCCTGCTGTCATCGAAACGCCTGATGAAGATTTGGATCGACTCGCCAGTAATATCAAAGACGCCAACTACCGCGTCTTTCGCTCTGGCGGCGAGGTGCATGCGGTAAGCCACGAGCTTCACCTGCACCATGCCGATCCGTTCCTTTTGTTCGACCAACTGCAACGGAGCGGTCCCAATGGCGGATTGCCGAAGAATCTCGATGCGGCCCACTCTTTTTACTTGGGCTACGAAATGTGCAAGGCAGCGACTGCGGCAACTTTGGGCAAACAGTACTCGCAAGACGAATCGCTGGACTGGGGATTCCTGACGAAACCAGAGTCGCGACACTACTTGCGTCCTCGAGCCGATCGTTCGGAGGAATCGTGACGCAAACCTCGGACAATCACGGTTCGCTTCCGCTTATCGAACGGCTCGATTCGTCACTCCTGCCAGTGGATGTGTTCAAGCGACTGAGTGGATTACCGCATGTTATTTTCTTCGACAGCGCGATGCGACATCCACAATTGGGAAGATACTCCTTCATCTCCGCCGATCCGATCGATTGGCGATCAGTTCCCGCCGACGGCGCCGACGCCCTCGCACAATTAGCCAATCATCTCCAGCAATTGCCTACTTCGGTGAATCATGACTTGCCCCCCTTTCAAGGCGGCTGGGCGGGACTCTTCGGTTATGATTTAGCCAGCAGCTTGGAACGCGTTTCCAAGGCGCCGATCGAT
>CAZGMU010000374.1:0-4719 GCA_964526975.1 uncultured Planctomycetaceae bacterium | reverse complement strand
CGCCTAGTCACGGACCCGGCCGCGTCCCACCCTGGCGCATGCGCCACGGCTCGTCTGGCGATGGGCATCGCGCGGGTCAATCCACCGTCGTTCGCTAGGTTTCACGAGTTCCTGATGTCGGGCGACAAAGAGAAGCCGCCCGCTATTGATAGAGTAATGCCCAAGGCCTACGTTCTGGCCGATCGCAGCAAACTCCGCGAAATGACACAAAGCGACACGCTAGCCAAGCAACTCGAAGGCTACGTCGACCTCTTCGCCGCTCTCCAAAAGCAGAGTGGCAAAAAGGACTTCGGCCTCCCCATCCAGATTCTCGGCGATCATGTAATGAACGGCTCGGTCGAAAAGGAGGAGGATGTCTTCAAGGCTTGGGAAGAGCACTTGGGCGTAAAGCCGAAGTAGAACCGGATGCAAAACGGTCCCAAAAAATTGTTGATCCGCCCAGCTGCGTCGTTCTTTAAACTTTAAACACGACGCCGCGAAACACGCCAAGTGGATAAAGCTAACAATCCAACTACGATCGTCGCGATGCTGCTTGGTTCCGGCACAAGCGGCGTAAGTAAAAACGCGCGCCCGCTGTAGGTGGTTCCGGTGATCTGTCCTACATCATTGATTGCCTGTGCCTGGGCTAACGCGTATCCCGGTACGAGCGTATTCAAATCCACTAAACCGGTTTCCGGGGAATAGAACAACGGGGTATAGATAATTATTGTGCCGAAGTCACCCTCCCCGTAAGTGATGGCATAACCGACAGCGTCGCCGCGACTGTTCACATCAATGAGGATGGATGCAACGCTGCCATCGAGCCTTCCCAAGTCATGCATCGTCCCGTCGTAAATGTAGGCATTAGCGAACTGGCCGCCGTGTCGACCACTCCCCACGATGATTCCGGAGTCATTGATTCCGTTCGCATTCATTGTCTGCCATTCGCCGAGCGGATCCATGACGTTCGCGTAATAGATACTTCCGATGCCAGGCCGGTAAAGCTGCGGCCCCGATGTCCCATTGATCAGCACGTCGCCGAGATTGTTGATCGCTACTGCTTTTGTGGAAATACCGGAGGGGGCATTGGGAAACAAATCGTGCATCGTCCCGTCGTAAAGAAAAGCGTGCATTGTCGCCGAACCGGAAATATAGCCGACTACCAGCCCAGTGTTGTTGATGGCCGTGGCAGTCGAGGCTGTGCCAAAGCCGATACTCTCCAGATCGTGCATGCTGCCGTCGTACATGAACGCGTGTTGGCTACCATCCGCCAATCGTGATTCTCCGACAACTACTCCTGAGTCATTGATTCCGTGGGCAACGCTAAAGTTTCCGCCGAGCGTTCCCAGGTTGTGCGAGCTTCCATCGTTTAGAAACGCATGTCTAAAGCCTGTATAGGATGGTTCGCCCGGTAGGTTCGAGGCGCCAGCGACACGACCCAGATTATCGATCGCATATCCCTCACTGATATTTCCGCCGAGCGTTCCCAGATCCGTAAATTGGAACTGCATGCCAGCATTCGCTCCCCCTCTGCAGTTCAGCGTCAGGAATGCGAACGCGAGAATGTACACTTTCCAAATCATCAGGCACTCCCTTGCGCGGATTGAATTGGCTGGCGCACGTTGCAGTGTGCGGCTGGTCCGGATTGTTCAGTAGTTGCGGACCAAGCACAATACGAGTTCCTGGCAACGAGTAGCCCATTCAAGCGCCTCGCGGAAAATCGCGATAAGATGCCGAAAAAATGCGAGTTTGCAATTCGCGGCAGACGATTGAGCGAAGGCAGCACATTCTCGATTGTGTGACCAGTGTAGAACGACAGAAGCCAAGACCCATTGTCGACTTACGCGAATCGCTTGAGCATCTCGCTTGGCACTAGCTTCGCAAAGCCGCCCGAACGAAAGCCGGCCAGATCGAGCGTGACAAACTTAAAGCCAAGTCGCTCGAACTCGGCGACAACCGCTGCCCGGGTCTCGGGCTCGCTTAGCCGACTGATCTCGCCAATGGGCACTTCGATCCGAGCCATGTCGTCTGCATGGTGGCGCACGCGCAGTTCGCGCAAGCCGAGCGAGCGCAAAAACTGCTCGGCGCGGTCGATTCTGGCGAGACGCTCCGGCGTTACATGGAGACCGTACGCCACGCGACTAGACAGGCAGGGCGTGGCGGGTTTATCCGCGACGGGAAGTTTCCACTCCGCGGCCAATTCACGAACGTCTTGCTTCGCGATACCACACTCGGCCAGCGGGCTTAGCACTTCATGTTCGCTCGCGGCTTTCATCCCGGGGCGATAGTCGCCAAGGTCATCTGCGTTGGCGCCGTTGACGACCGTTTCGACGCCAAGTTGCTCGCGAACTCGATCGAGCTGCGAATACAGCTCCGTCTTGCAGTGATAACAACGATCGGGTTGGTTGGCGACGTAATCGGGATTTGCGAACTCGTCGGTCGAGATCTCGACATGCCGAATGCCGATCACCGCGGCCAACTCACGAGCCGCTTCAAGCTCTCCAGCCGCCAAGGCGTTGCTAGTGCCAGTGATTGCGACGGCGTTTTCCCCGAGCGCGATCTGCGCGGCCTTGGCTACCACGGCGCTATCCACGCCGCCAGAAAACGCGATCGCGCACCGGCCATAGCCAGCCAGCACTTGAAGCAGGCGTTCGCGCTTTACCGTCAATGCGTCGGAAGATTCAGCCATCGGTTCTTACAGTGTAGACACCCCGCGACCGAGCGAGAATGCGTACGTTTTTAGGAGCCTGCCCTAACGATGATCGTCGACATGAGAGCCGCGGAAGAAAAGGCAGGTGTGTTACTCCCCTTTCTTTTCAGCCGAATCACTGGCCTGCAATCGTTTCATCTCGTCGCGCAACATAGCCGCATCTTCGTACCGCTCCTCACTGATGGCTAGCTCGATCTGTGAGCGAAGCTCCGCCTTCCGGTCGATTAGGGCGGGCTTGGGCTTTACATCAGACGTGATCTCGGCGGGCTTGATCTTGGTGAGAATCTCTTCCTTCCAGCGCCGCAAGAACATCAACTCGCCAACTTGCGAGGCTTGCTCCGCTTGGTTGTACTCTTCCAAAAACCGTTCGATCCCACGAATGCCGGCGTCCAACACGCCCGCCGCGGCGTCCCATTGCTCCAACTCCACGAGCGGAGTGGCCACTGCCCGCGCGTGCATCATGGTGACATATGGTCGCCATTGATCGAAACGAAGCTTGTCGCGATCGTCTTGCGCATGGTCGCGCACGAAAGCGAACAATCGCAGGTTGCGTTCCGTGTCTCGGGCACAGAGCTCGTAGTATCCCAGATGCCAGAAGCAGATATAACGGTGGTAGTACTGAACGCCTTCGCGGAGCAACTCGGCACAATCCTCGGGCTCCAACTGGTAGGAAGCGCCGTCTGGGTTCTTCGCGTCGTGATCCTGCTGGCGTTTTCGATGGTACTCGAACCAGGACGAGGCATCGTGAATTCGCCGTCCGTCGGGCCGCCCGTCGAACTCCATCTGCAACACGCCTAGATCAAGCCGCAACTGGATCTTCCTTCGACCGTCTAGACCCTCGATCACCCGGACCGTTATTTCGTCCGGCCGATAGGGCCAATCGTTTACAATCGGATCGATATCGAACGACACGCTGTTGCTCCTGCACACGCGGCAGCCATTACCGCTTGTAGAAATGGTATTCCAAAGCAGAAGGCGAGAAAACAGCAGCCCATTGGCTGGCGAGGGAGGCGAGCTGGGAAAGCGGAGCGAATCAGCCCGCCGTGTCGCGCATGACCCGGCCGAGCACTTTTGTGTTTCGTTCGACAGCCAGAATGATTGTTCGTTGCTCGACGCCGTCCGACGAGCTGGCGATCACCGGAATCACCTGCCGGCGGTCGGGCAGCGACATTCGCACTGTAAAGCTGCCGTCGTCGCGTAGCGGCACCGGCTCGCCTTGCAGCGTGACGTGCGCGTGAGGATGGCTCACGCCGTACACAATCAACTCGGCATCGACAGCGAATGGCAGCTCCTGGGTATCCATCAATGCCCGAGAAGCGCCGCTGCCATACCGCGTCTGCATGGGGTTGCCCATCGGGCGGCGCAGGCGCTCTTCGAGCAGCTCCTGCAGTTCCAGGCTGGTGCCGCGATCGGAGTAACCGCCACTCATGGCGAAAATGCGGTCGGCGTTTTGATCGATATCGGCCCAGTTCTCGTCAATCGAGTCGCTCGTGCCGGCCGGCGGCGTCATGACGGTGTTGCTTCGTGCGAGGCAATAGAACTGTCCACCAGCCGTCAGGTAGCCGATTTCCATCCGGTATTGTTGCGGTGGGTTTTGCACGTCGACGTACCAGTGGTTCACGCCGCCATGAATGGGAATTTCTCGCAGTAGTTCGGCAGCGCCGTCCGCAGCTACATGAAATAGCCGCAAAACGGGACGCGTGGCGTGCCAATGCTGGCCGAGCGCCGATTGGGCCCGCTCGACACTTTGTGGCGCTAGCTCCCAGTAGGCATGCAGCCAGTAGGGATCGCGCACCATCACGACAAGTCGGTCTTGCAAGGGGCGGGGGGCACTTGGTTGGTTTTGCGAGGAAATTTTACGAAACTCGGTCAATCGATCGCGAAGCTGTCGCAGGCTTTCCTTTTCTTTCGCGCTGACTGCTTTGCTCCCGTTTTTCGCTTCGGCGCGTGCCAAGGCTCCGTTGGCCGCGTGCTTCGGCTTCCGCCGCGCGTGGTTTATAAGTGCTTTGACCAACTCGTCTTTGCGCATG
>CAZGMU010000373.1:0-4725 GCA_964526975.1 uncultured Planctomycetaceae bacterium | reverse complement strand
TGATTTTTCGCCCAAAGTCACTTCCGAACTCTTCGTTTGCTCAATGACCGACTCCGCAGCGGCGACATATTTCGACCAATCGAAGTCGCTGTTGAAAAATGTTTGTGAGGTCCGTGCGCGTTTGAATCCAGCGTCTTTGGCGAGCGCTTCGCAAAGCTTGGTAAGAGCTTTGAGACGTTTGTCCACAGCCTCGTATCGCGCTTGGCCCGGCGACGCCAGAAGGATTCGGAACGTGACAAGGTCGTTGCCACTCTTTGCGTGTGCGGACAACTTTTCGGCAAGACCAGCGAAGAATGAGGAGCCGGCCTCAATCGGCTCGTCTTTAAGTTCCGCCCCATTCACAAACACGCAAAGCGACACTTTTGACATTGGCTGATCCACATCGCCAAGCAGGCTGCGCTGCAAATCGGTGGTAACGGGGCAGAGGATGAAACGGTCACCAAGTTTCATTGGGTCTGCTGAGACGGGCAACTCAGAAGAAGCTGTCTTGGTTGGCGGTTTCTCTTCGGCCTGCGTCGCCGGTTGCAACGTTACAAGTGAGAGCATGAATGCGGCGAACACGGAGAGCCCTGCTGCGGCCAGTCGCCACTTCCGCGAGCAATCACGAAGCACTGTTAACCGTTCATTCAGCAAAATCGCGATGCGCTCGCGAAGTTGCGACGGACCTTCCCACAGGCCAACGGCGGAGGAAAGATGCAGGGCGGGGCGGCTACGGACATCACGGGCCCAGGCGACGAGTTGTTCGGCGTATTCTTGACGGCTGGTGACTTCGGCGGCTGCTGCGTCGGCGAGAGCTTCCTGATCGAGGCGCAGTCGGCGGCGCGCGAGCCAGAAGAGTGGTTGTGACCACAGCAGGATCAGGTGTGCGCGGCTGGCGGCGAGCCAGAGGAGGTCGTGGTTTGTGATGTGGGCCAGTTCGTGGGCAAGGATGGGGGCAAGTGTGGAGTGAGGAGTGGGGAGTGGCGAATGGGCTGAACCCTCCCCTGGCCCCTCCCTAAAAGGGAGAGGAAGAGTTTGGAGCCAACTCGCGGGGAGGAGGATGGCGGGGCGGAAGACGCCGAGGGCGACGGGGACATCGATTTGGTGGGAGGTTGCGATCGGGATCGTTCGCGTCTTCGCCACGGCGAATCCCAGATCGGAGAGACGCGGCCACGTGGGGGCGTTTCTGCGAGACGCCAGGAGGTTGGCCAGTAGGGTTGTGATGTGGGGTGGGGCGGGGGTTGCGCTAAGCCGCAAGCGGGCGGCGGCTAGTGCTCCGATTGTTAGCCAGGTAATGACGACGCAAGCGCCGGTAAGTTGAACGATGGCGAGAGTTGAGCGCCAGGAGAGGTTCCACTTTGCGGCCGATGGTGGCACGATGACTTGGGGCGGTTGTCGGCTCGCGGTGCGTGGTGGCAATGTTGGATCGGTTGTTTGTGGTATGAATTGCTTTGCGTTTGTCGGGGCGGCGGGAATTGGTTCCAGTGTGGTTGCGGCCGGCGCGGCGGGGCGTTCGGCGGTCAACAGATGGATGATCGACCAGCCCGGCAGGGCAGACAAACCGGCCAAGAGCGCGAGTGCGACCAGTGTCGATTTAACGATCGCGAGCCGATGAACGGGCTGGCGGGTGAACTTGATCGCCATCGTGGCGAGCAGCAGCAAGATTGTAGACAGGAGGTAATAGTCAGCGAACCAGCTTCCCAGAGAGTCGAGGGTGTGTGTCATTTCCGATCTCCTTTGCGATTGCGTTTGGTGGTGCGCTGGCGGGCTTCGGCCAGCATCGCTTCGAGCTGATCGAGTTCGCTGGCGGAGAGTCGCTTCGATTCGAGGGCGTGGACGAGGTACTCATCCACAGCGCCGTCAAAGACTTTTTCGAGGAAGCTGCTGGCCATGTGGCGGATCGTGGACTTCCGTTCGGCGCGGGGAACGTAGACGTAGGCCTTGCCCTCGCGGCGATGGCCGACGAGGCCTTTTTGCTCCATGACTTGGAGCAGGCTGAGGACGGTGGTGTAGGCGAGCTCGTCGTTGCCGTTTTCGTGGGCGGCGGCGTTCATGGCGTCGGCCAAGTCGCGGACGGTGGCTTCGCCACGTTCCCAGAGCACTTTGAGTGCTTCCAACTCGCGATCGGTGGGTGGTACGGTCGTCATCACGGGCCTCCTACTGGTCGACTAGTAGCAACGCCCGTGATTCTACTGGTTGGCCAGTAGTTGTCAAGCGAGGTCGAGGAAAAAATCAAAATCTCACGCAGAGGCGCGGAGGTCGCGGAGAGGAAGCCAAAATCTGGAACGATAAAGCCAACCACCCAATCACGCGCGATAGTAGACATCGAAGAACACAAGCGATTTAGCGTCGGTGGCCACGCCGAATCTCCAACCAATACACATTACTACGAGCGCGAAAAACGGTAATCCATACCAATCTCCGCTAAGGGACAGCTCAAAAACAAAGTCGGCAGATAGGATTTACCACAGAGGCACAGAGGACACAGAGAAGACCAAGAGAAGGAACACTAACCTTCACTAATCAAGCTGCTTTCGGTTCAGTCATCTGAATTGCATTAGCGCAGATTAGTGAAGATTAGCGTTCCCTGGCCTCTTGTTTTCTTCTCCGTGTGCTCTGCGTCTCCGTGGTTATTCTGAAATGGGGGAGGTATTCTTAAGCGGTTCCTAATCAGCGCCAACATGAAAAATACAGCAAGGAGAGTTCGTATCCAGCATCTCTCCGCAGCCCTCTGCGCCTCTGCGAGAGACACCTTCCCCGACCACACCAGTAAATAAGAAGTCCCACGCAAGCTGAGCCTGCGTGGGACGATGAATTCCTAATTATGCAGAGAGGTAAAGCTACACGACCGACCGGTTTTTGGATGTCATGCCCACGATGATCAGGATCAGCAAGCCGCCGATGATCGAGCCGATCCAGCCCGAGGGCGTCGGGTCGAGGACGGAGCCGCTGCCGAAGGCATTGCCGATGGCACCGCCTACGAACGAGCCGCCGATGCCCAGTAGTGTCGTCAAAATCAGACCCATTGGCTGGCGCCCTGGCTTGAGCAGCCGAGCGATCGCCCCGACGATGAGCCCGAATACAATCCATCCTAAGATCTGCACTGCTGTATCTCCCAAAAAGGTTCGGATCGGGCCGGCTTGCGGCCCTGTGAAATAATAGGCGTGGTCGAACGACCGGTGAATAAGCAAATCGCAGACCGTTGGCGACGGGATTTGCGGATCGCTATGATAATGCAGAAGCAGGCGGGTCTCGGCATTTTCGTCGCAGGCAGCGCTTGCAAAACAGCCAAGCTGGAGCAAACGAAACCATGTCGCGGCGCTCTCACCTAGCGTTATTCGCTTTTTTCGTTGGAATCTTACCGCTGGCCAGTGCCCAGGCCGAGGAGGCCAGCAGGCTTCCGTTGCTTTTGAAAGAGGACTTCGAGCACGGCTTTGACAAGTGGCAAACGACCGACCCCGATCCGGCCAAGCACAGTGTCTGGAAAATTATTGAGACCGAGCCAAAGGGGAACCACGCTCTGCGCGTGACGGGCGTTTCGAAGTACAAGCCGAAGTACCGGAGCCCGTGGAGCTTTGCGTTGTTGAAGGACGTAGTGGTAACCGACTTCGAGTTATCGCTCCGCTGCCAGGAGACGCACGTGGACGCCGGGCCGCATCGTGACCTGTGCATTTTTTGGGGCTATCAGGACCCGGAGCATTTCTACTACGTGCATCTCGGGGCAAAACCCGATCCGCACGCCTGCCAGATTTTCATTGTGAACAATGCCGATCGCACGATGATCACCAAGGACCAGGCGAAGGGCACGCCGTGGACCGAAGGGTGGCACAAAGTGAAGGTGACCCGCGATGTAAAAGACGGCTCGATGAAGGTGTTTTTCGACGACATGGAGAAGCCCTACATGACGGCGAACGACAAGACGTTCACGTGGGGGCAGGTGGGCATCGGGACGTTTGACGACCACGGGAATTTTGATGACGTGGTGCTAAGAGGGAAGCCGAAGCGGTTGGGCCGCTCGTCGTTGCCACGCTCTGTGTGGAGTAAGTGAAGCGAGTAGTGCTCGTTTCCTCGGTCCCACGCTTGGCGTGAGAACGTGCTATCCTGCCGCTCTGCGGCGCGTGTCGCGGGGCATCGACGCGGAGCGTCTGGGTCTCGTGTTCCCACGCAGAGCGTGGGAACAAGTGGAAAAAAGAAGCAGAAATAACCACAACGACACGACGGGCACAACGTAAATGCAAACCGCGCAGGCGAATTACGTCGTGTTCTTTGTGCCGTTGTGGTTGTTTAGCGAAGTAGGTCAGGCTGTGCCTGACATTGCATTGCGTACTACAAGGATGTCAGGCATAGCCTGACCTACTTTTGTGTCAGCGCGCGGACGGCGCCGACGGAGATGCCGCCGTCGACGAGGAGTGTTTGGCCGGTGATGTAGCGGCCGGCGTCGGAGGCGAGGAGGAGTAGTGCGCCGTCGAGGTCGCCGGGGCGGCCGAGGGGGATGCGCTCGCAGAGGTACTCGACCCAGCCTTCGTCTTCGTAGAGCGCGCGGTTTTGGGCGGTCTTGAACCAGCCGGGAGCGAGGCAGTTGACGGTGATGCCGTGTGCGCCCCAGTCGTGGGCGAGGCTCATCGTGAGTTGTTTGACGCCGCCGCGGCTGGCGCCGTAAGGGCCGAGTCCGGCGTAACCAGCGACGCAGGTGACGGAGCCGATGTTGACGATGCGGCCAGTGCGTCGCGGGATCATGTGCCGGGC
>CAZGMU010000372.1:4564-4787 GCA_964526975.1 uncultured Planctomycetaceae bacterium | reverse complement strand
CATCCCCGGTGGCATGGCCATGCGGATCGTTGACGACCTTGAACCGATCCAGATCGACATAGGCTACGGCGCAAGCGTTCCCCGTCCGGGCGCTGTCGAGGAGGCGGTCGAGTGCAATATCGAGTCCGCGGCGATTCAGCAGGCCGGTCAGCGAATCGTGAGTCACCAGGCGCTTGAGCTTGTCCTCGGCCCGCTTGCGTGCCGAAATGTCCTGGATGGAGCC
>CAZGMU010000372.1:0-4497 GCA_964526975.1 uncultured Planctomycetaceae bacterium | reverse complement strand
TTCCCAGAGGACTTCGCAGTCGGCAACGGGGGATGCTTCAACCGCTTTGAGTATCTCTGCTGCAGGCTTCTCACCCAGCAATTTTGTCAGATTGTATCGGCCGTTCTCGGATTCCGGGATTTGGAAGATTTTGCAGAACTCGGGATTCTGAAGGACGATTTCTCCGGTCGGTTTAGCCACGAAGAGACCGATTGGCATCGAATTGTAGTTCTCCTTGAATTTCTGAAGAACCTCGAGTGCACGGTCTTGCGCGGCGATACGTGCGTCACGCTCGGTGCGGAGCCGCTCGGCTAGAGCAATGCCCATCACCAAGGCCGACATTGTCGATGCCACCTGAGTATTCAGTATGGTCGAAAGCTTTACGACAATTCCAGCCTGGAATGCGATTTCGAAAAGCATTCCGGCCATCAAAATTCCCCAGGACCCCGCATACCACTTTACAATTCGACTTGGCTTTCGAACTAAGAGAACACCGAGTAAGGTGAAGATAAAGAGTAAGGTTATGCCGGAGAGTGCCCAGAAAATCCTCATGTATAGGCCGTGTGGAACGGCGATGCTCGCAATCAGCAATACGCCGTACAGAGCGGATAGTGATTGTATTGCCGTTCCAGCGGACTTAACAGGTGCTTCGTCGCGGAACAATGAAAAGAACAGCGCTAGGGAGAACAGGCCATGCGCTGCAAGAGTGGCCCGTATAAATACTAGATTTTCGGTGGGCGAGAGATCAATGCCAATCCATGCAAGATCCCATCCACCGTTTATCGCAGCAACGCGGAGTGATGTAATCAGCCAGCCTGCGAAAAGCAGATAGGTTGTGTCTCGATTCAGTATCGCGACAATGCCGCTGAATGCTGCGAGAATCAGAAAAGAAGCAAGAAGCGCTCCGCCTAGTCGTTCGAAGCTCGCTACTGAGTTGTCGAAATCAATAGCGTTCCAAAGGAAAACTTTGGGCATCCATCGGATTGGCGCGTCGATGTGGCCAACGATGAAGAACTTGGAGAGAGGGGTGATCAGCTGTACGGAAAGTCCGGCGCTGGTGGCTTGAGCCTGATTGCTGATATCAATGAATTTCAGTTGCCCGGACTCGCTGGAGTCTTCATAACCAAGCCATAGGCGAGTATCTGAGCCTCTTAGCATCCGGATCTCGAGAATCAGCGGAGTTCCAGGTTCTATCTCGGATTTTGGCTTGATGTGAAACGCAAGGGGTTTTGACCAGTCGCGGTCCAATGGTGAGTTCAGGTCGGCGTTCGTAGCGGTCGCGAGGTCTAGGATGGTTTGTGGGCCATCAGACATCGAACGCCCTTCGAAGAAGGAGGCCCGGGTGTCGCTGGCTGTGTCAGGCGCGGTACTTGTCCGGAAGAACGCAACTGCGACAATCAACGCTGCGCTCGTGAACCCAACGATCACCCAGTACAGCGCGCGCTGTGCGGCGGCCCAGAACTTCAGTGCGAAGGCCTGGCGAGTGTCGCGGTTGGCTAGAGCTGAGGTCAAGGGCGTTCCTGACTGTGTCAGTGCGCACAGCACACCGACGGACATTGTCAGGAAGGGCCTAGATGCCGCTAAGTACCGTCAGATGGACGGCCGAGTGACTGGGCCGAATGGCAAGGCCGACAAGGCTTGCTAGACGATTGTAAAGCCAAAGGCGTCGTCGAGTGATTTTGGGGGCGGGGGCGGCAACTGTCTGTCACGAGGAGTCGACCAGGCGCCGCTTAGAGACGAGAAAACTAGAATGTCTGGACAATAGTCGCGAACAATAAATTGATAGAAAGGATGGTCCTGCTCTCGCCAGGTCTGCTCTGCTTGTATGACGTCAAATGCGAGCATGCGCTGAGGGATTTTTGAATTTCCTGGCATCGGCACCAATTTTCCATCAGGGAATATCGGTTGAAATCCGAGTCGCAAATACTGTCGATCGAGTGGCGGCACTGAGCCAACCGTGATCCAGTCAATCTGAGTTGCCAAGCAATAGCGATAGAGTGCCTTGAAGATGGCCAGCTTCGCTAGGCGACCAGTTGCTCCGGATTGGACGGCAAGGCGGGTCACCCATGCGACCGTTCGATTGGAGAACCGCTCCGGCAAGTGGAACCATCGGTCGAGGAAATGGCTGCCTCCGAAGTTGGTTTCGATGCGCATCGAGCCCACAGGCACGCCCGTGGCCTTGTCCTCTGCGACTAAGACTATGTTGTGATCTGCCGTGTCTGCAGGCTCCGGTTCTCGGAGTTCCTGAGCGAGGTGCGGTAGGGTTCGCGAGTAAGATTGCCAACGTACCCGAACAGCTTGCGACAGGTGCGTTTCGGTTCTAGCAATTCGGACCGTGAATGGTAGTACTACCGCCGGGGGGGGTGAGCCTTCTGTCTTGGGCCTTGAGCGGCAAACCGACTTCAGGAACGTTGCGTCGAACCGAGGAGTGTTCTCATCTACGGGGAGCGGAAGGTCTAGCGTTACGCGTTCCGGGGTCGAGGCCATCCATCCATCCGATTCGACAACTTAGATTCGCCCACAACGGCGTGAGCACAAGTCCGCATAGGTTCGGCAGTCTCGATCACTAGGTGTGCCGGGCAAGAATGGCCACGGTTCGTAGCACTGCCCCGGCGGCTCTACTGCACGGCGCTGCAGTGGATTCTACCGCCGATCACCCCGGTGCCAATAGCGGGCGTTGCTGAGGCGCGAACCGCTCGAGGCGTGGATCACGCCGGCTGCCCGGCTTGATGATCAAGGGCGTAAGTAGTTCGGCGGCCATCGTCTGAAGTGGCGAGGCAACTCGAAGCGCCTCCCACTGCCGCGAGAGCTGCTCAGATGCTGGCGAAAGCTCGCGTCCTGTCTGTGCGGTCCTTTCGCTTGCCGGGCACCAATGTCCTGGATTTTCCGCCGTTCAGCCTTCAAACGACTGAGGGTCCGTGAGTGGAATTCGGAGACGAAAGGTCGTACCTACCCCTACGCTCGATTCGACGGAAATCGAATGACCGGCGAGTCTGGCGACCAAGCCGCGAACGATGGCCAGACCCAGTCCATTGCCGAAAGGCGATTTCTGCTCGGAAGGGGATCGATAGCCCTTTTCAAATATTCGATCAAGGTCGCCAGGGTTGATTCCCCTTCCATTGTCAGAGATGGCAAGTTCGGCGGTTTTGTCATCGATTCTACTGATGACTACAGAGATCCGCTTTGATCGATCGCTGGATTTTGGCCAGGCGTGCTTGCCCGCGTTTGCAATCAGATTGGATAGAATTTCATTGAGAGCGTGCTCATTCGTCCATACATGGATCTGCTGCGCATGTGCATCCGGAAGGTTGAGTCGAACACCGGCGGGCGCGAGAATGGGGGAGAAAACTATTTCGAGCATCGTGAGTGGTCGCACAAATGTAATCTCAGTCAGATTGAACTGAGATGCTTCTCCAGCGCTATGCAGGACATTTTCAACGATTATTATGGAATTCTCGGATGCTTTTAGGCAGGCTTTGATTTGTTCGGCAAGTTCCCTAATGCTGGGTGTGTCGTCGTATTTTGATCTCATGATGTCTGCGTATAGCCCGAGACTCAGCAGCGGTTGGCGGATATCATGAGCAATAGTCTGAAGTGCTTCTGTCTGCATTTCGTTAATCAGATCTGCTCGCTCAATGTTCTCTGCCATGGCATGCGATTCGATCCGCATTCGCTCCTGACTCATGAAGGTTTGTCGCTCTCGTCGCTCGATCAGGACGGATAATGCCCAGCCAGCCCAGATCGCGACCATCAAATGCATCGACGAAAAATACGCCCCCTCGTAGCCATGATAGATCGCGAAACCCGTTAGCGCCACGGAAGCCATCGTGCTTGTAAGAATGATAACTGTTCGACTGATTCGGCTGAACGCAAAACAGATCCAGATTGTGGTGGCCAAACTTAGGAAAAACCGCGCGAATGGAAAGCCTGGCCTGGTGGCGCTGTCGAACATCGTGAAAGGGAGCAGTGCTACTCCTACGATTGCAACGACCGGACCAATCAGGCCGATGCGGTCGAAGTTTGCGAAGAACCAGCTTCTTTTGGATAGGAGGAGATACGCCAGGGTGACCAGCGAAAGAGCAACTGTCAGGCGCGTTGCTTGTGGAATCCATCGATCAGAACCATACGCTGTCCCTTCAATTGCGTGAGCAATAAAGAATCCAAAGAGTGCGATTCCGCCAATCAATAATGCGATGGAGTACGCTAGCATTCCATCTTCCTGGTAACGCTTTAAGAACCCGCTCTCGCTATCGGCGCTAGGAAATGGTTTCGGTGGCAAAGCTGCGGTCCGAAGGCGGTGCAGCAACGAGGTCGGAAAGGAGCCGACGGGCGCATCACTTTCGACGTTTAGCAAGCCGCTTGAAGGCATCGTTGACTCTGCTCTGTTCGGAGGCTGTGATGACATAGGGGGTTCTGATCCTGACTAAGACAGGGTAAACGGAACTCTCGAAGCCGGGAGTTGCGTACATCATTCGCTTTAGATCAGAAGGCCTAGTGCTTGTTTCAGAATCGTATGTG
>CAZGMU010000371.1:0-4806 GCA_964526975.1 uncultured Planctomycetaceae bacterium | reverse complement strand
ACGAACCAACAACTGACAATTGTGCTGGCGTGACACAAAAAGATTTACAGGCCCACTAATTCCATTTTCTCCGGTGCCGAAGAGTAGCGATTTTCGATCTCTTCTTCGTTCCAATCGTGGCCCTCGCGACGGATATCCCACTGAATGTCGCTCATGATTTGCCCCGCGAGTCCAAATCGGCCGCCAATTCAGGCGGCAAATCGGCTTTTAATTCCGGATGCGATTCCACAAGCCGCATGATGTCGAGCAAGTCTTTTTGCCGCTTGCTCGGCCGACCCGTTTCATCGCGCCAGGCAACGATTTTTCCGGCGAGCGTATCTTTCAAAGAAGCCACTCGCATTAGAATACCATGCACATCTGCCGCGACGCTGCGACCCGGGAATTCGCGATACATTTCATCCGTGCTGATCTGCATCGATACCTTGGACGAGCCTTTGAGATTCACGGACCAATCAAACCGCTTCGCTTGGAAGCCAGTGGCAACTAACTCCGTCACCGCCTCATCGACACGATCGACGGCGACAACAATGTCGACATCCGCGGTCGCGAGCGGTTCTTCCGCCCAGTAATTGACGGCCAGTCCACCTATCATGCACCACGGGATTTCCAAGCGTTCCAGGATCTCGACCAGGCGCAGAACATCACCGCCTCCGCCCGCTGTTTGCCAATCATAGAATTGACGTTCGGTCAAAGCGTTACCTCAAGTGCTCTATGATTCTACTCGCTGAAACCCGCTTGCAAGAAGCCGAAATCGGCGTGAATCATGGGCATCCGTTGCGAGGCTGTCCTGGCGGGTGTCAACTCCTGTAATGAAAGCTTAAGTTAAATCTGTTCATGAAGGAGTAAAATCTTTTCCTCTGCCGGTTGGCGAGCGTGAAACAATTGTTTCTCCTTTGGCATTTGACTTTCTTGCCACTAGTGGATAGTGTACGTGTGTATGCTAACCGTCGAATGGCTATTTCTGGACATGAATTCTTACTTTGCGTCGGTCGAGCAGCAGGATCGGCCGGGGCTGCGGGGGAAGCCGGTGGCGGTGGTGCCGGTGATGACGGACGGGACTTGTTGCATTGCCGCGAGTTACGAAGCGAAGCGTTTGGGCATTCGCACGGGAACGAACGTCGGCGAGGCTCGTCGGCTTTGTCCTGGCTTGCGGCTGGTCGAGGCGAGGCATGAGCTTTATATCCGAACCCATCAACGCATTATCGAAGCGGTCGAGATGGTTTTGCCGGTTACCCAAGTGTGCTCGATCGATGAAATGGTGTGCCAACTTTCGCCACAGCATCGCTCGTTGCCGGAAGCACTTGCGGTAGCGGGGCAGGTTAAGCGGGCGATTGCGCAGCGCGTGGGGCCTTATCTGCGTTGTTCGGTTGGCCTGGCGACGAATCGGTTTCTGGCCAAGGTGGCCAGTAATATGCAGAAGCCCGACGGGCTGACTTCGCTCACGCTGGAGGATTTGCCGCACAAGCTTTATTCGCTTTCGCTGGAAGCCTTGCCGGGGATTGGGCGGGGAATGCTGGCTCGGTTGCACCGCCGGGGAGTGCGGTCGGTCGAGCAGCTTTGCGGTTTGTCGTATGAGCAGATGGTGGACGTTTGGGAGAGCGTAATCGGAGAGCATTGGTGGCATTGGCTTCGCGGCGAAGCGTGTGCTCATTTACCGACTCGACGGCGATCGGTGAGCCATTCGCATGTGCTGGGGCCAAAATTTCGCAATGATCATGGCGCCCGATCGGTGTTCGTTCGACTAATCCACAAGGCGGCGGCTCGATTGCGTCGGTTAGGCTATTGGGCCAGGCGAATGAAAGTCGGACTGTCTTATAGGCGTGGTTTGTCCAAGTGGAAGGCGGCCGTCTACCTTGGCCCGTGCCAGGACACGCAAACGATGCTACGGGCTTTCGAGGCGATTTGGTCCCAGCGGCCCGCTGGCGGGGTGCCGCTGAAAGTGAGCGTTGTTTTATGGGACTTGGCGACAAGCTCCAATACCCCGCTGCCATTGTTTGTGGAGGATTCGCGAAATCTGCAAGTGGCTCGCGCCATGGATTTGATCAACGAACGCCTGGGCTCGAATTCCGTTTACTTTGGTTCGATGCACGAAGGACGCCAGCAAGCGCCGATGCGGATTGCGTTTACGCATATCCCGGATGTGGTGGCAGAGAGTGAGGATCGCAATGAGACACCACCGCGAGGGCGGCGCCGCAGTCGGCGACACTAACGGAAACGAAGCTAAATAATATATAGCCGACCCATCCTGGGTCGGTCCCGCAGCCTACGAAAGGAGTATGTATGAAATGGAACGGCGGTGCCATTTATCCCGGCCAAGATGGCCGGGCTATATATTCTGTGAGCGGACCCGGAATCATCGCTATTTTTGCTCGATCATGGATTTCGGTATTTGAAAGCGTAAATGACCAACTCCACCAAATGCTGCCGCGGGCAGCTCCAGGCGGAGGTACTCGATGTCTGGCGGCTGTTGTTCGAAGACGAGATAGTCGTCCGCATACAGCTTGGGGTAGAGGCCTTTCGGGCGCTCGCGGCCGGTGATTTGCGTATCGGTAGTGAAGGCGCGGAGCTTATAGTTGTGTTGGGAGTTGTCTACGAGGAGCGGTTTATTGCGAGCGTCGCCATAGCTCGCGTTAGCCCAGCTAGTGAAATCGACCTTCTGCGAGGAACCGATGAGAGCTACTTGCAAGTGGATGACGAGATTTTTCTTCACAGGCGAGATGGACTTGCCGCCCTGGCTGAGTTCGAGCGATTCATTCGTAACGTCGGCAACGCAAACGGCTACTTCACCTTGCAGGATGGCAAAGGTCGTGGCATCCGCCCATCCGTCAGTTCCACTGGGAACTAACGTGAAGCTTTTCCGACAGGGAAACGGAATGACCTTGGGCACGTCGGCCGGGATTGGGATGACTTCACTGGTTTTTTCTTCATCTTTATCTGTGGCATCAGGAATTTCGGCAAGAACGGTGACAGCAGGTTGAGTCGTCTCTTTTGTTTCCTTTGCGGCGGGGGACGGCGTTTCCGGCGATTGAACTGGAGACACTGCAACCTTAGGAATGTCCTTCCGTGCCTTGGGCCGAGTCGCTTGCGGGCGTGGCGTTGGCAGATAGGGCCCGATCGCGCTAAGCACGAGGACTGCTGCGCAGAAAATCGTACCAACGATCGCGCTGTTGACGTTGCGGCCTCCCTTTTCGTTCTTCCGAAATTGCAATATGGCAAGCGTTATGCCACCGAGACTTGTGAGAACAGCTAGGATGTGTACGAGCAGGAACGGCACCGAATAGAGCGACAGCGCGACACTGCCCACCAGCAACGAAAGCAATCCCAAGCTGATCGGATTGGGGGCCGGCGTCGACTTCATGCTCGGAGGAGGCGTGGGGAGTTTCGCTGCCGGCTTTTGAGGAGGATTGGTGGGCATCATTCACAAGTCGAAAAAATGCGGCCATTACTCGAAGCCAGTGACCACATTCCCGTCGCTGGTATTGCCGAGAGTGGAAAAGAGTTGGGCATCGATGTTATAGGTAAGATGACGTACCGAACCATCCGCGAATACGGCATTGAACCCGGCGGGATGGGAAGAGCCGAAAAGGCCGTTCCAAAGGCGAAGGCCTCCCATTCCATTCACGCAATTCAAATGAGGGTCGGAAGCGGGAGGCATATCCGTTCTGGCAACGGTGTCTAAATCCCAACCGATGGAATAGCCGTGATCATCGTCGCCAACGCCATCGCCGAGTGTTTGCAAGCAGAGCCGTTTTTCCGCGACCATCATGGTCTTGGTGGTGCCGTCGAGAACTTTTGAAATGCGCACCGGGCGATTCGAGCGTACGATCCCCGTTCCCGAGTTCAAGCCGCCGTCGAGCAAGTCGGGCCCATCTTGGTTGCTGGCCGCATAGTCCATCAAGGCATTTCCGACTGCCCAACCACCGGAGACAACTTGCGGGGGACGCCTACTAGGGCAGAAGTACAAGCTGACCGTGGTTGTGCGAATCACTTGCAAGTCGTTGCAATGATAAAGAGCATCCTCTTCGAGATGGGGGAGTATTTGAAAGGCCCAGCCGCCTGTTTCATGGCTTTTGCTTGGGGATGTTTCATCAGGTGCTTCACTATTCGTATTGGTCGTATTGGTAGTGCTCGGGTACTCCCGGTAACTGCCGCCCAACGGGAAGGTGCCGCGGGCATCGTGATGAAGCATGAAGGCCAGGCCAATCTGCTTGACATTATTTGCGCACGAGGCCCGTCGGCCCGCCTCGCGCGCCGATTGAACCGCCGGCAGCAGCATCGACACCAAGAGGCCAATGATGGCAATAACGACCAGCAATTCGACGAGCGTAAAACCGTATTTGCGTCGCGGAAAGCGGCAACGCGAACCCTCAGGACGGCCTGTAGGGAAGCGTCCGTTATTCGATAGGCTGGTAGGAGAGAGTGATGCGCCCATTGGTTGAACCGCCACACCCATTCACATGATAAGTTGGTCGCGGTGCGTGATTCTAGGCTGCGCAGAGGCCGGTCGTCAATGATTTTCGAATTATCCGGGCTCGAAAAGGGGGCGTGGTTTCTCGCTTTTGTTTTTTGGTTCTTCCGTGATTTTAGTGGGTCGACTCCCTCTGAACGCTCCTTTTTAACAGGAGGAAACAGAGGTCTTCGAGCATCCAACAAGATGAACGAAACCGCCAAGAACGCAAAGGACGCCAAGCAATTCACTGCTAATCACTGTCTTCCTTGGCGGCTTGGCGGTTCAATATTGTTATTGTTAGAACTGGGCTTTTGCAATTCAGGTTTTCAAGGTCAGTTGTTTTGGTTCGTCAGCTA
>CAZGMU010000370.1:0-4832 GCA_964526975.1 uncultured Planctomycetaceae bacterium | reverse complement strand
CGGCGGACTTCGGCCGATTTGGACGATGTTACGATCGACCTGGCCCAGCAGTTTCATAGGCTGCTGAGTGATGCCGATGATTTCGTGCCGCTGCACGAGCCGCAGTGCAACATCGTAGCGTTTCGTTACTTGCCGACGCAGTTGCGCGATGCGCCTACTGCAACAATCGATGCGCTACAACCGCGACTCCGCCGCGCGGTCATCGAATCAGGCGAATATTACTTGGTCCAAAGCCGCATCGGCGGTCGGCCTGTGTTGCGCACGACGATGATGAACCCGCTTACGACCATTGACGACTTGCAGGGGTTACTGGTTTGTCTGCGACGCCACGGCCAACAGCTTCTAGCGACTGGGAGCTAACCAAAAACATCAGGCTGCCCAGCGAGAAGCAGGTTGCTCATCGGTCAACTCGGCAAATACTTGCCGCACGATGGCTGCCCGGGCAGGATCGTCCACGATGGCTCGAACTTGTGCGATTGCATAGCGGACGCATTGCCGGCGCATCGCGGGGAGCGCAAAGGCCGCGAAGACGATGCTGCCAGTGATCGTTTCAATTCCAATGGTGGTGGCGCCGCTTGCCAGGAGAGCGAACCCGCCAATGGCGAATACGAGCGTTACTTCCACGCCGATCCAGAACCAGGACCAGGCATCGAGGGCCTGATAAATCAGTTTCTCATCGATGCAGGGACGCGAGCCACTCACGAAAGTGTAGAACATCGCCCGCATCATCGAGTGGCGGTTCTCTTGCAGCATCTCGTAGGTGAGCGACGAGACATCGAGATCGAGTGTCGAGGCGAACTCGCGCATAATCACAGAGATATCGAAAGTCTCGCGAATGCCCAGCCAATCGGAAAGAAGTGAGTGCAATCTGAAAATGCGAGTTATCATTCCGACCGCCAGTGCGGGAAGGAGGAAACCGCCGGGAACAGGGAGCGTTTTATCGAGCCCGAACTCGACCTGCAGGTCGACCTGGCTAAGCAGCCCGTGAAGCGCTGGGGTGTGAAGCCGTAGCATCCAGACAACAACCAATGCGGCCGCTGATGTGAACCAGAAGATCCGGTTCAGCATCGACTGGTAGTCGGTGACGGGGACGAGAGGGTTCATCGATCGACAATACGAATCTGTAGGGCGGATTCGGCAGGCTTCGAAAAGCGGAAGCCGGAGAGAATAGCAAAGCGCGGCAGGAAGATGAAGGTCGCCAGCCGCCAATGCTGCCAGTGCTTATCGCGGCAGACTTGGATTGAAGAGCGGGCGACGCGATTCGAACGCGCGACATCCAGCTTGGGAAGCTAGCACTCTACCACTGAGTTACGCCCGCGGAGCAGGTTGCTCTTGCTGGGTTCAGTTTAATCGCCCACGGTTGTCGCTGGCAAGCAAGCGCAGCGGTGGGGCGTTTTTGTGCTGCTGGTCTTGTTGTTTGTGTGTAGCGGGCACTACCATCGGCCGGTTTTCTATTGCCGAATACTGGTCGAGGCTGCCGTGAGTTTTGTTTGGTTATTGCTGCTGGCATTAGGCGTGGATGCTTCGGCGGGTCCAGATACGCTTGTGGTATGCCCGCAAGAGTTTCGGCCCGCGCTGGTGGAATGGGAGGCGTTTCGTCGCGGGCAAGGGCATCGGCTGGAGATCGTCGATGTGCCGCAGAGCGCCGAAGCACTCAAGGGAACGATCCGGCGATTGAGCGAAGCGAGTCGTCTTCAATACATCGTGATTATTGGAGATGAGCCCAGCGCCCGCGATTCGCACGAGCAGACAAGGCATATTCGCGTTCCGACGAACTATGTGCCCGCCAAGGTCAATGCCCGCTGGGGGCCGGAGAAAGAAATTGCCAGTGATACGCCGTATGGCGATGTAGATGGCGATGGCCTGCCGGATATTGCCGTGGGACGAATTCCGGCTCGCTCGGCCGCAGAGTTATCGGCAGTGGTGCGCAAGGTGATTCGTTACGAGCAGCTTGCAAGTGATGGGGCGCGGGAAAATTGCTTGAACATCGTTTCCGGCACGGGCGGCTTTGGCGCGGTGGCCGATGCGATGATCGAGGCCGCCGCGAGGCAAGTCATTCAACAAACCGTGCCGCGCGGCTACGAAGTTTCTCATATCTTCGATTCGGCGGCCGCCGGGGAGCAGGCGGGAAAGGAAGACTTCGTCATGCGTGCGCGTCGCAAGCTCAATAGCGGCGGGTTGGCTTGGGTTTACGTGGGGCATGGCTTGCCGACGCAACTTGTGTACGCGACGAATAAAACCGGCATCAAGTCGTTGTTGTCTACTAGCGATGTACCAAACTTGCATTGCGGATCGCACCCGCCTTTGGCGGTTCTCGTAGCGTGTTACACCGGCGCGATGGACGCTCCCCAAGGATGCTTGGGCGAAGAGCTGCTGCTGGCCGAAGAAGGGCCCGTGGCGGTAATTGCCGCAACGCGTGTGACGATGCCCTATGGGAACACAACGATGGGCTGTGAGCTGCTACGCGCTTGCTTCCGTGATCGGCCAGCGGCATTGGGAGACGTTTTGCGGCTAGCACAACAACGCGTTCTTACACCGCTCACGAAAGAGCAACTCGAAAAAGATCAGCTCCGAGCAACGCTGGACGGCATAGCCGAGCTAATAAGCCCACCGCCGGCAGACCTGGCGGGCGAGCGGCGCGAGCATGTGCTCATGTACCAATTGATCGGCGACCCGCTATTGAAGCTGCGCCGGCCGGCTGGAGAAGTTGCGCAGCAAGAAGGACCGGCACCGACGCGGGTGAAGTAGCAGATAAATGCCTTTCCTGCGGCATTTCTCACGTGAGATGGCGTGTTCCGCCTGACCCTCACCGTAAGGGAAGCACGATCGAGATCATTCGCCTGAGCGCCTCACAGGAACTGTGTGAGGGCGCCCGGCCCTGCTCTCTTCCTTTTTTACAAATCACCCTTACCGATGTCGCCGACAGGCGGCAAGACCTACGAGGCCAACCAAGCTGAGGATCAGGCTGGTCGGTTCCGGGATCTGGATTTGTGAGAATGATTGGTCAATTATCGTTGTGCGCGAAGGCTGGCCGCTGCCGTCTGCGGCAATCGCAAGAATATCCTTCGTAACGTGAAGACTCGTGAGGGGCGTGTCAAATATGGTCGAATCACTTAACTTCGTAGTGCCGCCCGGCATTGTCGATTTGAATGCGTTTAGGGTATGACTGTCGCTTGATTCGGCGAACGACTCATCGACGAAAAACGATGAATTCGGGCCCATACCCGTACCGTTAATAAACAGGTGGGCATCATTGATGCGAAAGCCTTGCCGTAAAGCTACGGGATCAAGATTCACGACAAAGCGAATCACGGCATCCGAGATACCACCGCCTGGCATATCAAGAAACGCCGCATGAAAACTAAGGCCCCAGTTGCCGCTCTGATCCTTAAAGCCGAGTACATTAATATCCTGTGGGTCTGGCATGTCATCATTGGGAAGCCGGTTGTACGAGAAGCCGGACATGTTCTTGTCGCCAACTATAATGCCGTCGATTCCATTGGTGCCGGCGATTAGATCGGCTAGTGATATCGACGCGCTCGAGTTAGAGCCGTTGGTCGGCGTAAGGTCAATGAAAGCAGCCTGCGCCGATGTTAGGGCCACACTCATGGCCAGCATCAATGCAACGCCAAATATCTTTCCCAGATGATTACACGGCAAACGCATCATTCGGCTCCTTAGGATATAAATCATTGCTGCTTTCATGGAGCAATTACCGCGCGGATTGGTGCCCTCATTGGTTCCAAACCATGACAACCTGCGTGGAAATCCCCCCCTCTTATTTCATGGGTTACAAAAACGGATAAATGGTTACAGGAAGACGCTCGTGCTTTAGCTGTGTTACCAAGCCATGCGCTTCCGACGACGTTGGTGCATGCCTCGTTTTGCAATTTCAGTCGACCGCGTGCGCCGCGCACGCGATTTGTTGCCTCTGGTTACCGGGCGGCTTTGTCGTTCGGGCGGACCACTCGCGCGCCGCTCGCTCAACTCGCCATCCAGATCGTCAAAATCATCGCGCCATGTCGGAGCCATAGACTGGTTTCCCTTGTTAAATTCCCTGCGCAAAAAGGCTTTATCCCGACGCCGCTTTCGCTGAGCGCCAAGTCAAACTCTTCTTCTTCAATCGCTTCTGTTCGTCTTGCGGTGAGAAGGCCAACGCGTTGGTTACCCCGTGGTGGGAGTCGCGTTGTCTTCCAGCTTCTTCAAAATGTTTCGTGCTTCGCCGCACAATAGTGCGATGTCGCTCTGGTTATCGACCCCTGGTAGGTACATCCACACGCCGAGCTGTCTCGACCAAACCTCGCCCATGGTGTCGTCCGGCTTGCCGCAAACGGCCAGCAACGGACCTTTGCGCGACGCCAATTGTTGAACCAGCGCTCTTAGTTGTCCTTCTTGCTCCGCGCCTGCCGATTGTAAATCGACTAGCGCCAAATCAACCCGTTGTCTTATCGATTGTCGAATCGCATCATCGCCGGTCGTACACACGATGGTCGCCCAGTTCTCCTCGTGTGCTGCCCGGACCCAAAGCTGCGCACGCCGCGCCGAGGTCGAAACGACCAGGCACGTATGCAGTGCGGCAGGAGCGCGGCATCTGGCCGGCGCCCGCGCACCCGGCGATACAAGTACCGCCGGCAGGCTCATTTGCAAATCACTCATGTACTATGGCCCATCAAAACTTCGTTCCCGCTACTGCGAGACCACGGCCAAACCTATCCACGAAGCCACTCGCAGCTTTCCATCCAAATCAATCACCCGCATTCATCTACCTCGCACAACAGACGTATCCGCGCGCTCGCTAATCCATCTTCACCATGCTCCCAAACACACGACCC
>CAZGMU010000369.1:0-4851 GCA_964526975.1 uncultured Planctomycetaceae bacterium | reverse complement strand
CAGAAGCTCATGCGAGTGGTGGGGCCGAAGAGGAAAGCCTACATCCAAGAGATCGGCTACTGCGAAGTGTGCTGGACGATGGACCGCTTATTCACAAATGAAAACCTCGTGGTGCATGAGATCGTGAAGGGTCCGGGGCGAGAGAAGGCGCTAGAGCACCGCGCGGCGCAGCTTGTGGCTTGCAACGGGTGCAACACGGGGCGGCTGGAAGATTACTCGGTCTGCCCGATCGAGAAGCAGCTTGCGATCAAGCTGTTGAGCGACCCCGAGCACTTTGATTTGGAACTCGTGAATCAGTTGCGCATGCGAGCGCGGACCGCAATCGAGTTGCGAGATGTTTTGCATTATTTGGTATTGAGGAAGTGAACCTTTGACCTGGAGGACCACCAAGTTGGACGCCGAAAAACTTCTTAAGCTGCGGGCCGAAAACGAAGCCGGCAGCGGGCTTTCTATCGACGAGGGCACGCAGATTATCGACGAGGCGATCAGCGAAAAGCGACGCCGCGTTTACTATCAGGACATTGTCTACGCCGTCTGCAATAAGCTCGACCGCGTATACGTACCGAAATGCGTTTGTGGAACCGTTGACTCGCCCACTACGCAGGTGCAAGAGCGGCTTGAATCGCTCATCGAATACCGAGACGAAAAGGTTGCCGAATGCGACAAGCTGCGGAAAATCCTGTCTTTCATTCCCGCGAGGACGGTGATTGAGGCTAAGGAAAAGGCGGGATTCGCCGACCATGTAAAAGCGATGGGGAACGAATAATGGGATACCATCACTGCCCAATAGAACCCTACGACTGGGCCAACGGCCCCGATGATCATGAATGCCCGCGATGTAATGGCGAGGGACTGGAGTTCGGAGAGACGAACCCAGAACCGTGCATGCGCTGCGGCGGGCTCGGGTATCTCGTTGACGATGGCCCGTTCTTTGGCGACTACGATCCGGAAGAAAAGAGCTAGGCGGACAATGATAACCGGCTGCCCAACCTGTAATCGCAAGACCCGCCAGATCGACGCCTCCGGTTACGTCGGCGACTACCATTCGCCGCCAACCGATGGCGACTGGGCACCCGGACGCCAGTGCGTCGAATGCGGGTCGAAGTTCTCGGTCCAGAAGATCGGTAAATCGGTGCGACTGGCGTGGCTTTGCGTCAGCATGGTCCCGCCCCGCCTTCGTTGGGAAGAACCAATTCTTTAGAGGAGATTGAGATGCCACGGAAGCCAAAAGGACTTGAGGCGTTTGAAAAGCTATTGCGGCCACTAACAGGAGTAACCAAAGAACAGCTCGACGCGGAGATTGAGCGCGACGCGAAGCGAAAGGCCGCCAAGCGAAAAAAGAAGAAACCGAAAAAATGAGCGGTGTCATTGCCGTGTCAATCCTGTGTCGCGTGTTGATGAGTCAAGTAAGTGATTACCCAATTTAATCACCCCACGGCAGGAGGCCGAACCATGTTGTGTTTATCGAGACAGTTGGGCCAGCAGATCAAGATTGGTGACGAGATCACACTGACGCTGATCGACGTTCGGAAGGACAAGATTCTGTTGGGCATTGATGCGCCGCGAACGGTAGCGGTGAACCGTAAGGAAGTTTGGGACGCGATTCAACAATCGAAGCCCGAGCCACAGGAGGGCGAAGCGTGACACGCGAGCAAGCCATCGAGAACCTGCGCATAGCCGCGCAGTCCGTATGCAACTCCCTGAGAGATCATCGGCTGGTCGGCGGCGTTGTGGTGTCGGATTGGAACTTGGCGCAGTTAGACAAGTCGCTACGTGAATTGAATCAGGTAGAGCAGTTGGCGAAGGGAGGCGCGAAGTGAGCATCATCGTCGGAATCGATCCCGGTCAATCAGGCGGCATCGCGGTGCTGCGGCCTTACGCGGACGCCGAAGCATTCAAGATGCCGGAAACAAAGCGCGACCTCTGGCTAGCCATCTGCACTTTGGAAGACAGCGAGCATGACGTGGTGGTGTTTTTGGAAAAGGTGGGGGCCGGTCCCAAGATGGGCAGCAGCGCCGCCTTCAAGTTCGGCAACGGCTTCGGATCGTTGGAGATGGCCGTCATTGCTTCCGGCTTCCGAATGGAGTTGGTGACGCCTCAGAAGTGGCAGCGAGCGGCGGGCCTCATTGTGAAAGGGCGCGGACTCGGACAAGACGACACGAGCAAGAAGAATCGAAACAAAGAGCGGGCGCAGCAGTTGTTCCCGCACTTGAAGATCACGCACGCCTTGGCGGACGCGCTACTCATTGCCGAGTATGGCCGTTCGCAGATGGCGCTGCGTGGTGGAAGTTTGAAACGATCATGATTCCCCCGGCCCGCGCAGGAAGCACACGGGCCATCCCCCTGCCGCAGACTGGCACGGAGCACGGAGTGGAGCTGGCTGCGGCTGTGTTTTAATACGGAGCAAATCTATGGACGAATTACTTGAACCCAACGAACGATGGCGAGTTGTGCAGGCTGACTGCATTGAGCACATGGCCACGATGCCGGATGCTTGCGTCGACTTCTCTATTTTCAGCCCGCCATTCCCGTCGTTGTTTTCCTATACGGACAGCGAGTCGGACATCGGCAACTCGGAATCATTTTCTGGTGATGCAAAGCTGCATCTACGATTCTTCGCGCATCAGCTTTCCCGAATCATCAAGCCGGGCCGCGTGGTGATTGTTCACTGCCAGCAGATTGCCGGTCTAAAGCGCAACGGCGAGTTTTCCACGATCGACTTGCGTGGACTGCTGATCCGCTGCGGGAAGTGGGCGGGCCTTACTTACGATTCTGATTGGCCAGTCACGAAAAACCCACAGTCACAAGCGATTCGCACTCGCTCGCGGAAGTTGCAATTTGCGGCGCTCCAGGCCGACAGGGCGCAGCTTGCCCCCGCGTTCAATGATTACTTAATCAAGTTTCGCGCACCAGGAGATAACGAAACTCCGATCAACGAACACGAGCCGTCGCGGCAAGATTGGATCGAGTGGGCGGAAGGTGTTTGGGATTGGCACGCCATCCGGGAGACCGACACACTCAACACGGCCGCAGCCAAAGGCGAGAACGACACGAAGCACATCTGCCCGTTGCAACTGCCGGTGATTCATCGGTGCGTGAGGCTGTTCAGTAATCCAGGCGAGATCGTATTCAGTCCATTTGCTGGAATCGGCAGCGAAGGATACGAGTCATTGCTACTCGGCAGAAGATTCTACGGCTGTGAGTTGAAGGACGAATACATCGCTGCGGCTAAAGCTAATCTGGCGCGGGCCGAGCGGGTCGATCAAGACCAGATGAGTTTATTCCAAGAGGAGATCGTCGCATGAAGTTGCTGTTTGATCCTAGGAGCGTTGATAGCTACCGGCAGTTTTTGGCGGTCAAGCGATTGCCGGCATGGCAGATTCGTGGACGGCTGGCGACATTTCCCGACGAATACGCGGATCGTCTCGGTATCGCGCCGGTGTTGGCGCATTCCAACTACCACCCCGAGCACTTCTTGTTCGACTATCAGGCGGACATTACCAAGCTGGCAGTGCAGAAGCGGAAGTATGCCATCTTTGCAGACTGCGGACTCGGCAAGTCGTTGATGTTGTTGAGCTATGCGAGGTACGTGCGCGACGTATTGCCGGCGAACAAAAGAATCTTGATTCTCACCCCGCCGATGGTCGTTCCGCAGATGATTGCGGAAGCCAAGAAATTCTGGGGTGAAGAATATCCGATTCACAAGATCAAGGCCAATCAGTTGCAGTCGTGGTTGAATGGCGGAGGCGACGATTACCAAATCGGAATCAGCAACTACGAAGCATTGAAGCGGGAAACAACGCAGGGCGAACTTGGCGCATTGATCCTAGATGAATCGGCGATCCTCAAAAGCCACTACGGCAACTACGCTGGAATCTGCCTTGCGCTCGGTCGCGGCTTGGAATGGAAGCTCTGCTGCACAGGCGTCCCTGCCCCTAACGATCGAATTGAGTACGCCAATCACGCGGTATTTTTGGATCGCTTCCCCACGGTCAATTCATTCTTGGCCAAGTATTTCGTGAACCGTGGTCAAACCGGCGAGCGGTGGGAGTTGAAGCCCCATGCCTTGCGGCCGTTCTATCGGTCACTATCTGACTGGTGCATTTTCCTGAGTGATCCGAGTGTGTACGGGTGGAAAGACAACTGCGATACCATTCCGCCGATTCACGTAACGATCCACGACGTACCAATGACGGAAGATCAGAAGGACTGGGTGCATCGCGAACTCGGAACGCTGGTAGCGACCAGGGCCGGGGGAATCACGAAGCGGGCCGCCTATGGTCAAGTTGCCAAAGGGTTCTGGAAGGGCAAGCAATTCGCCACCAACAAACCGGCGTTTATTGCAGACCTCGTCAATAGTTGGCGGCGTGACGAATCAACCCTCATTTGGTGTCTCTACGATCAAGAGCAAGAGTCGGTGTCAAAGCTAGTCGGCGGCGACAGCATGGATGGAGGTACGCCGATGGCAAAGCGTGTGAAGATGATTGAACGATTTAAGTCACGGCGATGCGACACACTCACCAGCAAGCCAAAGATCATCGGATTCGGACTCAATCTACAAGTGGCAACCCGGCAGGTGTTCAGCGGCTTGCAGGACAGCTACGAAGCCTACTATCAGTGCGTGAAACGCTCCAATCGAATCGGCAGCCAGCTTCCCTTGAACGTCCACATCCCCGTCACAGAGATCGAGGAGCCAATGGTCGAGAACGTGCTACGCAAGGCGCGTCGAGTCGAATCTGATACTCGCGAGCAAGAGGAAATGTTTAAGGAGTTTTCACGATGAAACGACTACGCACAGCAACCCCATCCACGTTCAGCCGCATCGACCACAAGGAACTCGCCTACCTCATG
>CAZGMU010000368.1:3828-4862 GCA_964526975.1 uncultured Planctomycetaceae bacterium | reverse complement strand
GATCCGGCTCGCGATGGGAGCAAACTTCGGCCTCGGTATCGCGGCGTTCCCCACGTGCAGCGAGCCCTCGGCGACTGCCTCCAGCATCGACACCAGCGGCACATTGCACGTTGCGCTCGCATCGGGCGACAATATAAGATCAAAAGGTTTCCTGGTCGGCACGCATCCATCGATTATCAAGTCACGCTCGGCCAAGCAGGCATTGAACATGCTCCGGCTTGCTTTGTTAAATCAGGATTAACCCCCACCGAGCCGCCGGGGTTATCCCGGTAGGTTTCCCGACAACGGTGATCAATCCCGCCGCTCGCTTTTCAATCAATACTCGTCCTCCATATAAGAAATCAACGTGAATCGCATTCGCTTAGCTGCCGCGGCTGTCAATCAAACCCCCATGGCCTGGGAGACCAACACAGCACACATTCGCGCGGCGATTACCACTGCCCGTTATGCCGGCGCGAGCATTCTGTGCTTGCCGGAATTGTGCATCACCGGCTATGGCTGCGAGGACATGTACTTCTCTCCTGGCATCCAACGGACGGCACTCGACGTGCTGCTGGAGCTTGTTCCCGATACGAAGGGCATGGTTGCCTGCTTCGGTCTGCCGGCGTTCTATGAAGGCGCGCTCTATAACACGGCGGCCGTCGCTTGCGATGGCCGGCTGCTGGGGCTGGTCGCCAAACAGCACCTGGCGGGCGACGGCATCCATTACGAGCCACGCTGGTTCCGCCGCTGGACACAAGGCGTCGTTGGCAGCATCGAGATCGGCGGGAGCGAATACCCGATTGGCGATTTATTGCTCGACTGCGGTGGCGTGCGGATCGGCTTTGAAATCTGCCGCGACGCCTGGGTCGCCGATCGCACCGGCGCTCGATTGTCGCAACGCGGCGCCGACATCCTGCTCAATCCCAGCGCCAGCCACTTCGCCTTCGCCAAGCAGCAGATTCGCGAACGATTCGTGCTCGAAGGCTCGCGAGCGTTCGCTGTTAGCTATGCCTACGCCAACCTGCTCGGCAACGAAGCGGGCCGAGCCATCT
>CAZGMU010000368.1:0-3818 GCA_964526975.1 uncultured Planctomycetaceae bacterium | reverse complement strand
TCCGGCGGCAAGATGCTCGCTCGCGGGCCGCGGTTCTCGTTCGCCGATTGGGTCATGAGCACAGCGGTGGTCGACATTGATCGTACGCGCCGAGCCAAGGCCGAAAGTTTTCTCGACATCAGTCCGCGGTCGCATGGGAATAACGAAGCGGGCACCATCGCGATGGATTTCGATTACCCACATGTTGCCGAGCCCGCCGGCGTCACCACTTATTTAAGCGGAACGGCAACCACGACGGCCACAGCAAGCGTGCCTGGCCATCCAGAGTGGGAAACCGGCCCAAACCAGAAGGAAGAAGAATTCGCCCGAACTGTAGCCCTCGCCCTCTTTGACTACTTGCGCAAAAGCCGCTCGCAAGGCTTCGTGGTCTCCCTCAGCGGCGGGGCCGATTCATCGGCCGTGGCAGCACTTGTTCACCTACTAGTACAACTCGGCAGCCGCGAGCTCGGCTACAAACAACTGGCACAAAAACTCGCTCACATCAAGTCACTCGCCAAAGTCGCGCCCGACGGTACAACCGACAGCTTCGTTCACCAGTTGCTGACATGCGTCTACCAGTCGACCCGCAACAGCAGCCAGCAAACGTTCGAGGCCGCCCAAACGGTGGCTCGCGGAGTGGGTGCCGAGTTCCTGAACTGGAATGTCGACGACATGGTCGACGGCTTTGTGAAAACCGTTTCGGCCGCCACGGACCAAAAGCTCACTTGGGCCGAACACGACATGGCGTTGCAGAATATCCAAGCGCGAGCCCGTGGGCCCGGTGTGTGGCTGTTGGCAAACTTACGTGACGCGCTGCTGCTCACGACGAGCAACCGCAGCGAGGCGGCCGTTGGCTACGCAACGATGGACGGCGACACCTGCGGCGGCCTCGCGCCGATCGCGGGGATCGACAAAGCGTTTATTCTCGATTGGCTCAAGTGGATGGAGAAGACCGGTCCGGCGGGCGCGGGACCGTTACCGGCGCTCTCGGTAGTGAACGGCTTCAAACCGACAGCCGAGTTGCGACCACCGTTAGCCGACCAGACCGACGAAGCCGACCTGATGCCCTACCGCTTGCTCGACGCCATTGAACGGGCCGCGATTCGCGACAAGCTACTACCAATCGAAGTCTTCGAAGTGATTCGCCCACAGTTCCCGCAGTACGAAACACGGCAAATCGGCACCTGGGTCGAACGCTTCTTCCGCCTCTGGTGCCGCAACCAATGGAAGCGCGAACGGTATGCCCCATCGTTCCACCTTGATGATGAAAACCTCGACCCCAAAACCTGGTGCCGCTTCCCAATCCTCAACAGCGGATTCGAGAAGGAACTGGCGGAGTTAAAGAAGTATGTGAACAAACAGGAAAATAGTGGTTCTTCAGTGAGTTTAGTGGGTGACCTCTCATGTGAACAAGACAAAACTAACAGGAGGAAACAGAGATAACAGAGAGGAAAGTAGCCGGAATTCTGGCGTTTTCAACGACAGGTTTCGAAAACTTCTTGCCAATAACAACTTCGCCGCGATCTCCGTTTCCTCGGTTTCCTCCTGTTAAAAAACCATCCTTCCGGGAGTTCACTGGCCGGCTGATTCGTGAGAAGAAAAAAGGGAAGAAAAAAGGTGCCAGGAACCTGACCCTTTGTGTCCTTCTCCGAGACTCGCATGAACCTTCTCGGCCGATTTCGCAGCCCGCAGCCGCAGTTCAAATCGCCCGAAAACAAACGATAGCATCGCGTTTTCTCGCGCTTTCGCACCGTGCATGGCAAGCTGCCATAGCTGTCGCCGGCACTCGTCGTTAAGCTCCGTGCTCTGTCGAAAATTTGCGCCTTTATCAGTACCCGATGCGGAGCGAACTAATGAACTTGAGCTTGCGCCTTACGTTAATCGCCGTGTCCTTTCTTGCTGCTCGAGAAGCAAACGCGCTCACCTATACCGTCTCGTTCTTCAATGGCGGGTCGTCGATCGGCACGCAGGGCTTGGGTATATCCGGCGGGACACCCGTCGGAGACCAATATCAGATCTTCGCAGGCCCCACCCACGCCGTCTGGTGGACCAGCTTTCCAAATTCCTTTGTTAATCTCCACCCGGCCGGCTACACGGATTCAGCAGCAAGAGATATCTCCGGCAATACTCAAGTCGGATTCGCTGATTCCCATGCGATGTTGTGGCACGGCTCCGCCGCTAGCGCCGTCGATCTTCACCCTGCCGGTTTCGACTACTCGCAAGCCTTAGCCGTTTCTGGTGAGAAGCAAGTCGGATATGGCAGCCCAGACAACAACCTTGAGATGCACGCGCTTTTATGGAGCGGCACCGCCGCTAGCGCCGTCGATTTGAATCCCAGTCGATTCTCCAGTTCTCGTGCGTACGACATCGCCGGAAACTATCAGGTCGGCGAAGGCGGAGGCGAAGCAACCGGCAATCGAGGGCACGCCCTGTTGTGGAACGGATCACCCGACAGCGTTGTCGATCTGCATCCCTCAGGCTTCGAATTCTCCACAGCGTATGCAATCGCGAACACAAACAACATCGCCGGCTACGGAGGCGGTCCCGCGACCGGTTCCGCCCAGCATGCCCTGTTTTGGCCCGGACCGACTGCCGATGCCGTCGATTTGAATCCGGCTGGCTACACAACCAGCCATGCTTTTGGCGCATTCGGCGACTTTCAACTCGGCAACGCCTACCACAACGACACGTTCGGCAATCAGCCGCACGCCTTTGTTTGGCAAGGCACTGCCGAGAGCGGATTGGACCTGCACTCAATCCTGCTGACCAAGGTGAACGCGGTGAACTCAGTTGCGCTCGGCATGGATAGCTTCGGTAACATCATCGGGTACGCCACCGCGAGCACATTCACGTCGAATTTTGCGGTCCTCTGGACGCCCGTCGCCGAACCTGAGCCTGCATCCTGCGCGCTGGCCGCCTGCGCTCTCTTCCTCGCCTCCCTCTTGGTCTCGCGCACTCGCCGGTAGCTCGGCACCTCGCGCCGGCTACCACTCGACACCGCGAACCTTTCCAGCAGTCATAAAGAATACAAAAAACGCGAAATGAGAAGTAAATGCTTTTGGTGACTCTTCGTGTTTTTCGTAGCCAGAACATAGACAGCTCAATGCGAACTCATTTACCACAAAGCAAAAAAAGAGGAAAAAAGGGTCAGACGCGTCTCTGCGTAAGCCAATTCCCCGACAATTACTTTTTCAGTTTTCCCTTGCAATCGGCCGCGCGATCGCATATGCTCACCTGTTCACTATCCAGATAGCTTTCCCCAGAAACTAACGTCAAGCCATAAAATAGACCTGTTACCAGAGAACCGTTATCCAATCGCTTGCGGCTTAGCGCGATTTTCTGGGTAAAGCCCCATCCAGATACCCTCTGGATGCAGCCCGCTCTTTGACAACTTAACCGCCTCCCGCCACCGCTCGCACGCAATTGGCAAAACCCTTTGCGTTTTGCCCGCCTCGTTCGATCGGCCGACCGGGAAAACAAGCCCAATGCGTCCTCGGCCGCGCGCAATAAGATGGGGTTTTGCACTGCCGACCGGGATTTCTCCCCGAGAATCAAATTTCTGCAAAACCAGCCGGGAGAAATCCCTGGCAAAGCCCGTAGCGCCCCGGCTACCGGCAGAACTGAAGAATGCGGCAGCGCCGTGTCGGAGGGCACTTCCACGCGGGCGGACATGGCGCGCTTTCGACTTGCAGCAACGGCTGTTCTTCCAGCGGCTTGGCGACTGCCACCGTCTGCCCACCATTTTTGATCGCGGCCCACTCGGCATCCATGCCGGATTTGTCGCTGTACTGAAACCGCTGAACGCGCGTATCTTCGTGCTGGTACTGGAACACCGTGGC
>CAZGMU010000367.1:0-4880 GCA_964526975.1 uncultured Planctomycetaceae bacterium | reverse complement strand
TTTGTTCCGCCGACGACTCCCTTCGAGACAACCGCCGCTCGCTCCGCAGCTGGTTGCGCCGCACGTTTGCCGCAATGCCGCGCAGCCAGGCCAGGAAACTGCCTCGCGTCGGCTGGAACGACCGAATCTGCCGCACCGCCGTGAGCCACGTTTCCTGCACGATTTCGTCGGCCTCGTTGCGCCGGCCGCCGCACCGCCAGACAATGAAACGATCGAGCTCATCGAACACCTCCAAACACCACACGCGCCACGCGTTCTCGTCCCCCGCCAGCACGGCCCGGCGCAGCATTTCCTCCCTGTGGATGCGATCTTCAGGCTGCATGCGGCCGGCTCGCTGGTGGCGATCAGTGTTTCCGAAGTATTATTGTCCGATAGCGAGAAAATCCTTCGCAAAAATTTTGCCGCGGCCAGCAGAAACTTTAGCAAGCGAAGCCCACCTCAAGGCCGGATAACTTCGCCGCGACAAGAACCGGGTCATCCCACTTAGGCTGACATGATGGCCACCGCCGGTCGGCATGGGCTTCCGGAAAGCAAACGCGAACTAGCCAAGCTCGCCTACTCGCGTCCGCAAGAACTCGTCGACGAAGCGCAAAACACGTTCGCCGAAAACCGGGTTCGCTTCAATCAACTCTTCGACACAGCCGAACGGTAACGATCTTCTCTGCAAATCCCAGGCTTTAGCCACGAAAAACACAAAAATACACAAAAAGCTTTTCGTGCATCTTTGTGTTTTTCGTGGCTACCCCAATCTACCCCTAACCACAATCTCTTGGCGGATTCGAGTCACCGCAGGAAGTTGGGACGGATACGCATCACTTTCCTTCTTCGATCTTCTCGCCCGCCGCTTCGACGATCACTTTCGCCTCGGGCATCGTGAGCACGTCGTCTTGAATGGCAATAGCCCAGGCAGGTTGCAACTGCGGATTCTTTTCAACGAGCGCTTGTGCGCGAGCACGCAACGAAGCATCTACGGCTCGGTTGTGCATCCATTTCCAGAACGGCCAGCCGGCAAAAAAGGCCATGGCCATGAGGCACAACGTTGCACCAATCTGCTTTGTCTGACGATTCACTTGAACTCCTTCTAGGGATACGGAAACCAGTTTGAGAACGGAAAATCGTGAAGTTGCCGCCAGTCTGTGGCTGGCGAAGGTATCTAGCCTACACTCACAGCAGATTCTTCGCTGCGCTTAGTCATGACAAATCACGCTGGTTCGCCTTGACTCCACTACGTTTGTGATCTGGCGGATTGGAACGCTCGACTCAAGAACAGCAAAGAAACCAGCAGCAGCACCCCCCCGCTCATCGGCTCCGGCACACTCGCCCCCTCGATTCCACTACCCGTGCCGCCGGACTTGCCGAAATTCGTACGCCAGAGCACGTAGTCGGCCGTGGATACCGAATCGGGCGTCGCGTCGTTGGGGAGCGACGTGGAAGTTTGCATTGCATGTCTCCATAACACATAGTCGGCCGCGTCGACCACGCCGTTGCCGCTGTAATCTCCGCCGAGCGCTGCCTGGAGAGCAATGCCCGGCACAAAGCCTGGGCTGCCTACGTCGCCGCCCGGGTGGTCGACCACTTCGGCCAACACCGCTTGCGGCGCCCTGCTATTGGTATTGTTCGAAAGCTTCCAACTCGCTGGCGTCGACGAAGTCGATTCTAAGTCCGCTAGGAAAATTGAGCCGGCGTTGTTGTTGTTTGGCCATCCGGCAGCCGCATTGTCGTCATATGCGACAACTGCCGCGGCGTGGCTGGTCGTTCGCCGCGGCATCATGGTCGATTGGGTCTCCGCCTGGTACGAGGCCAGACTGCTCCAAATAGCAATCGTATCACCGCCGTTGGTCATGTCCGTCCAGTTGGAGACAGGAATAAAATTGATGTCACTGCCCCAAGCCGCTTGCATATTGGTCAGCGTCGTGCCGCTCGCGCCCGCGTTGAACAATACGCCGGTCTCGCCCTGGGCAATCATTCCTGACGTAATGTTGGCCGCGGTCAGCGAAGGATCGTCGTCGTCATCGAACACATATTTCGTGGCGCTAAAATCAATTAGCGATCCCGTGTTGTTGTAAAGCTCGACCCATTCCCAGGCCGGCTCCGCCGAAGCGGGGTCGTACATGATCTCGGTGATCAGCAAGCCCGGCGCCGCATTGCCGCTCGGAACCGCGCCGGGCGTGCCACGGTCGGCGATGTTGTTGAGCGATACGCCGGGGGTCGTGGTTTGCACGCTTATATGGGCGCTGAATGCGCCGTTGGCGCTCATGGTCCAATTAGCACCGCTGGCCGCGCTGCCGGCGCCTGTCCAGGCAATCGAGCGGCCGTTGATGGCCGTGGGGAAGCCGTTGGTCGAGGCGAAGTTCACGCTTGTCACGGCGCTATTGAACGATCGACGAGGGCTCGTCGTCGACGCCAGTTCATCGCCCTTGTAAGTGGCGTGGCTGTTCCACAGGCCGATCGCATCGCCTACCGAGAGGGAACTGAAGTTGCTCACCGGTATGAGCGTGATCCCGCCGCCCCAGGCAGCGGTGAACCGCGATGATTGGAAATCGAGAGCGCCGCCGTTGTAGAGCACAGCCACGCCGCCAGCCGGCACGATCGTGTTGCCGTTGGCGGAGTCGATGTTCGCTGCGCTCATCGTCGAATCGTCATCATCGTCTAACACCCAACCGTGAAGGTTGACGGGCGCCGCCGTGGTGTTGTGGACCTCGATCCATTCCCAAACGGTTTCGGTAGTAGGGTCGAACATGATCTCGGTGATTTCCAACTGGCCACAGGCCACCGAGGCCGACCATCCTGTGATTACAAGAGTTGCACTCCACTTCAACAAAGCGCGTGCGCGTAGTCCCCCCATCGCAAATTCTCCCAGGTGCTGAACAAAGTTGAATTGATTGCCCGTCGAAAAGCGTCGGCATTATGCCAATTGCCCCAACCGATTTCCAGCACCCCAGCACCAGGAAAAAAGAAAATTGGCCAGGCAATAGGGAACAACGGGGATAAACCCCGCCGCTCGCTGGGGTCGAATCAAGCCGGACCGCACCGCGTCGGGGTCCAATACGGAGACATTTTTGCGTTTCCGGGGGGGTACCATCAAGCTAGGTGTGCAAAATTCCCCCACTGGATTTTGCGCACCTAGTCCTGGGTGACCAAAGTTCCGACTCAGCGCGCAGAGGGAGCGTGGTCTGGCCGACAGCCGACAGCCATTTTTAAGTTTTCAAAGAACGGACGAGCCGCTCCGGGCGACAAGGGGCAGGAGCGAGTTCTGGTTGCGGTTTCACGTCCACAGGTTAGCAGATAGTGGACGTATGTGCAATAACCCAGTTTTGGCCAGTTGGTGATTCTGGTCTTGGAAAGGGAAGTCCTCACGGCGAGCAGTTAAGACCCGGCCGGAACGGCCAGGCTATATAGCCGAGCCGTTTCGGCTCGGTAAAATGGGTAGCAGTGACTGGCGGCCGATTGAGTGTTGCTAGTGTTTGGATGTTAATCAGCCGATAGCCGGTGCCACAGACTTGCGGTGATTCTGTGTGGTGGTTGATGGCGCGATGTTCGATCTGGCGTTACTGAGCCGAGGCGACTTGGCTATATCTGTCGTTATCGAGCCGAGACGGCTCGGCTATATATAGGTTGGGAGAGCGAAAGGGTGTCGAGAATCCTGAGGCCTTTTTTACTCGGGTCTTCGCCTTCGGCAAGCTGCCAGAAGAATGCCAGCGGCGATTGGGGAAAAATTTAAAGAGACGGGAGTCAATCGTCTGCTAATTGACTCGCGTCCCTTTTAGATCCTCTAGCCGAACCTGGCAAAGCGGCCCCGCAAAGCCGCCAGGCATCGCCGCGCATCGAATTCCTCGCGGAAGCCGATGACGAAGTCGTCTGCATAGCGTATGACGATGACTTCTCCTCGTGCATGGCGTTTCCGCCATTGCTCCATCCACAGGTCCAGGACGTAGTGCAGAAACACGTTCGCCAGCAGCGGTGAGATCACCGCCCCTGGCGGCGTGCCGACTTTCGTCGGGGACCATTCGCCGTCCTCCGAGACTCCGGCTCGAAGCCATTTCTTCAGCAGCCGTACTACCCGGCGGCTGGCGATTCGATGCTCCAGGATCTTCAGCAACCAGGTGTGGTCGATGTTGTCGAAGAAGCCGCGAATGTCCGCATCCAAAATCCAGTTCACTTTCTGCGTCGGGATGCCTACGCTGAGGGCGTCCAAGGCTCGGTGCGCGCTTCGTCCGGGACGAAAGCCGTAGCTGAACCCTCGGAACTCCTCTTCGTAGATGCACTCCAATACTGTCCGCACGGCCCGCTGGACGATCTTGTCTTCCAGCGTTGTGATCCCCAAAGGCCGCTGTTGACCATCTGGCTTGGAAATCCAACCGCGTTTGGACGGTTGCGCTCGGTACGTGCCGCGTTGGACTCGCTGATGCAGATCATCGATCCGCTTCGCGACCTCCACGCTGTACTGAGCACACGTCACACCGTCGATGCCCGGTGCAGCGTGTTTCTTCAGGTCAAAGAAACTCGCTTTGAGCAGTTCGGGTGTGACATGGTGCAGCAAATTGTTGAACTGCATCGTCCGATCACGTCGTGCCGCCTCTCGTACGCCCAGCAGTCCGCGCGACCTGGGTGCCCGGCGCTGGGTCCGGTCCAGTGGCGCCTGCGGAGCGTTCTCCTCGGTCGGCCCCCTTCCCTCCACAAGCTCCGCCGACGGCGGCACGCCGTCGTTGTTCGCTCACTTCCCCGGTACTATGAAGCTGTCTGACTCCCCGGAAACACGCTGTTCGGACTTGCGGCATTGCGCCTTCTCCGAGCGGTCCACCTCGTAGGAGGCGGAAGTCTCCGAGGTCTCCCGGCTTCCGTGAGAAAAGTTTCCAATCGTGCGCGTGGTCTTAGACTCC
>CAZGMU010000366.1:3945-4887 GCA_964526975.1 uncultured Planctomycetaceae bacterium | reverse complement strand
CAGGAAGTTTTGCCATGAGCATGATTGTTGACATCCACGCCCGCCAAATCCTCGACAGCCGCGGCAATCCGACGGTGGAGGTCGATGTCACGCTCGACGACAACACCGTGGGCACCGCCGCCGTACCCAGCGGCGCCAGCACTGGCATGCACGAAGCCTGGGAGCTGCGCGACGGCGACAAGTCGGTCTATATGGGCAAGGGCGTCGCCAAGGCGGTTCAAAACATCAACGAAGTGCTGGCCAATGAGCTCGTTGGCTACGACGCGATGAACCAGATCGCGATCGACAAGCGAATGCTCGAACTCGACGGCACCCCGAACAAGAAGAACCTCGGCGCCAACGCCCTGCTCGGCGTTTCCTTGGCCACGGCCCATGCCGCAGCCCGATACTGTGAATTGCCGCTGTACAAATACGTCGGCGGCTCGAACGCCTGCCTGCTGCCGGCCCCGATGATGAACATCGTCAACGGCGGGCAGCATGCCGACAACAGCGTCGACGTGCAGGAGTTCATGGTCATGCCGCTGGGCTTCGACAAGTTCAGCGACGCCCTTCGCTGCGGTTGCGAAATCTTCCATCACCTCAAGAGCGTGCTCAAAGGGAAGAAGCTGAACACGGCTGTCGGCGACGAGGGCGGTTTTGCGCCCGATCTGCCGAACAACGCCTCGGCGATCGACCTCATCCTGGAAGCGATCGAGAAGGCCGGTTACAAGGCGGGCGAGCAGGTATGGATCGCGATGGACGTGGCCGCGACCGAGATGTACGACTCGAAGACGAAGAAGTACACGATCGACGGCAAAGCGATCGACTCGGCCGCGATGGTCGACCTTTTGGCAAGCTGGGCCGAGAAATACCCGATCTGCTCGATCGAAGATGGCTGCAGCGAAGACGACTGGGACGGTTGGAAGTTGCTGACCGAACGGCTCGGCAAAAAGATTCAGCTTG
>CAZGMU010000366.1:1117-3889 GCA_964526975.1 uncultured Planctomycetaceae bacterium | reverse complement strand
ACCGAAACCATCGAAGCGGTTCGCCTCGCGGCTCGCAACGGCTACACGAACGTGATGAGCCACCGCAGCGGCGAGACGGAAGACTCGACGATCGCCGACCTGGCGGTCGCACTCAGCACCGGCCAAATCAAAACCGGTAGCGCCTCGCGCAGCGACCGAATGGCCAAGTACAACCAATTGCTGCGGATCGAAGAGCAACTTGGTGATGGAGCCCAATACGGCGGCAAGCTGTTCAAACGACGCTAGAAGATGAACCACGGAGACACGGGGAGCACAGAGAAGAAAGCCGAGAAAACCGCTAATTAGCGCTAATCGCTCGCTGACAAAGAAGTGAGAGCAAACAATTCAACTATATTATTTATATTTTAGCGACCATTAGCGTTCATTAGCGGTTACATAGCTTTCTCTGTGTCCTCTGTGGTGAAATAAATTGTCTCAACATGGCACACAGCCCCCGTTAACCGACTCGCCCTGGTTTTGGGCGCTGATGTTCTCCGTCGTCGCGCTCGGCGGCCTGGCGGCGCTCGCGTTTAGCGGCTGGTACGGCAAGCGGCAAACGCGGCTGGAGTTGCAGTATCAGGCGCGGGAGCGAGTGGCCGAGCGGATCAATGCCGAGAATAATCCGGGGCTTTCCGCGCGAATAGATAACCAAGAAGACCGGCGGGCGTTCGCCGCGCCGGGGAAAAATCTGGTCACACTTTGGCCGTTGGCCGCGCTGCTGGGGATGGTGGCGGTGGTGGCGGCGGGGATGTTGTGGCGGGGGCGGGGACGCCCCGGCTCGCGTGGAGATACTGTCGAGTCGTCATGAATTGGCTCGCTGAAAATGCGCTGGCGATTGGCATGATTGGTGCCGTTGCACTGGCGATGGCGGTGTTCGTGTTTTTTCAGACGCGAACCCAGGGCGCGCTCTATGGGATCGCCGGAGTGCTGCTTGTATTCGGCGCTCTTGTAGTGACCTCGTGGCTGATTGAAACGCCGCGTGAGGCGGTCGAGCGCACCCTTTACGAATTAGCGGCGGCAGTCGAAGCCAACGATATGAAAGAGGCGCTGAGCTACCTCGCTCCGTCAGCAAGCGGCGATCTCCGCAAGGACGTGGAAACGCTGATGCCGCTCGTGAAGATCGAGCGAGCCCGGGTGATCGGCTCGCCGGAAGTCGAAGTTACAGGCCAAGAGAACAATCTGTCGGCCACGGTAAAATGCCAAGGGCTCGTAATCGCGGTCGACAAACGCAACGGCATCAAAGGAGGAGCAAATGATCGCCTCGTGCTGAAATGGATGCTACGCGACGGACGATGGCTCGTGGAAAGTTACACATCACAAAAGAATTGGCACCGCGCGCTCGGACGATGAGCCATGAAATATATAGCCGACCCATCCTGGGTCGGTTGCACGTCAGTTGCCCCCTGTCAATCCCATCGCAATCGATTCAGTCAAAACGACAACCGGCCAGAATGGCCAGGCTATATTTCAACGAAGCGAAGTGGCTGCTAGTTCCAGTCACCTGCATGGCCATGCCCGTTGTATTGCGCGGCGCCGCTTTGGAAGTTGTTCCCACCCGGCCCTTGCCGTCTCCACGGACCACCGTTGCCAATGCCGGGGAAACCACCGCCCGGCGAATTACCCCACCAAGGATTACCGAAGCCTGGTCCACCCCAGCCCCAGCCTCCGCCATTCCAACCCCAGCCACCTCCGCCCCAACCCCAATTGCCGTTCCATTGGTTCGGGAAGCCGTTGCCGAAGCCAGGGCCTTGATTAAAGTAGCTGCCTTGGAGATACGATTCTTTCCAAGCGCTATGGAAGCGTTCCCATTCAGCATCGATGCCGCCGCGACCATTGCCCCAAGCCTGCGTCTCGTAGTATTGCGAGGAGGAACCACGCGCACCGGGCAAGTTAGTTTGCGTGCGATTGTAGCGGCTGGTGACGAGACGCTCATCATCCAGCGGCTCGACAATCGGCAAACGCTGATACTGGGCCACGCGAGCGCCGGTGTACGGGTCGTGCGTGTAGGCGGCGCGGCGGAAGATCCAGCTTGGTTGCTCATCGTCGGCTGTGCAAACGTGCTCCACACGCGGCGGAGCAGGCATTGCACAACGCACGCAGCGCGATTCACCGGCGAATGCCGCGGTCGTGACGCCCAACACGATCACAGTGCAATACAAGTGAACCAGAGCCTTACCCAGCCGAGACGGCTGGGCTATATATAGCCGAGCCGTTTCGGCTCGGTTCAAAAGATTGCACGACGCCGGGATACTTCCAGCCGAGGAGGACGCGTTCATGGGAGTGACTCGATGAGGAGACAAACCAAGCGAAGAGGGGGATAATCGGCGCGGCAATACTGCCCGCCAATTCCCATGCTAATCGCGCTCTGTGGGCCGCAAGCAATGTTGCCGGAACGCAACATGATGGCCGTCGTCATCGACCGATCGGCCGATTCACGCGACCGTTAGAAGGACTTGCGCCAGCCATAACGACTATACGGGTGGCACGCCCTGAGTCTTCGAAGGGCGTGCCACCCAATGCAAACCAATGCCTTCAGGCCGCCTCAACTACTTCGCGGCCGGATCGGACTCTGGTGCGGTGCCTTTCTTCACGACATAGAGTTGGCCGAAGTCGCCGTCGGTTTCGCCGTTGGGGTCGTAGAGGTACTCTTCGTCCTCTTCGATGCGTGGCAACTGCAGCTCATATTTCGGGACAACCACCGTCATGAACTCTTTGTTGTCTTTCGGCTTCCGGCCTTCTTCCGCCTTGAAGCTGCGCACGCCTTGAATCCAG
>CAZGMU010000366.1:0-1107 GCA_964526975.1 uncultured Planctomycetaceae bacterium | reverse complement strand
GCCGCGCCCCGATGATCGAAGCGAAGTAGCCGCCGCCAAGCCCCTGCGTTTGCCGTCCGCCAACTTTCTTCGGCGCGTTCGCCTGCGCGTTGGCCGCATCTTCCGCCGCTTTCTGATCGGCTGCCGCCTTCGCAGCCGCGGCATCCTCTTCCGTTTTCTTAGCCGCTTTCTGCGTATCGATGGCGCTGGCCATTTGGTCCATGCTCGCGCCGCCACTGCTCTTGCCGCCAGACGAGTCACAACCGAGAGTCGTCAGCAGGGCGATGCCGACGACCACAAGACAGGACGATTTGAAGTTCGACATGGCTTCAATTCCTAGATAAAGAACCACAACGGTACAACGGACACGACGAGGAAGATTTGGACAGGATAACAACAGGATCGGCCGGATTTCTAGACGCTGCAGCTCTCATCCTGTTATCCCATCCTGCTTGTTTGTTCTTGCTCGTTGTGCTTGTCGTGTCGTTGTGGTTAATAATAAACCAGCTACAAGGAAAGCTTCCAATCCCGCATCCGCTCCAGCATTTCGCGTTCGGTCCGATCAATGCGAAGCGGTGTGAGTGTCACGTAGCCTTGCTCCCAGGCTTGCAGGTCGGTGCAGACACCTTCACGTGGAATGGCCGGAATACCCGTTGCCCAGTAGTAGCAGCGGCCTTTTGGATCGACGCGCCGATCGAAATCGGCCGGCCAGCCGACAGTCGCCATCGGCACGACGCGCACTTCGGTTGACTGCTCCAGCGCCTTCGTCGGGATATTGATATTGTAGAGTGGGTGCGAGCCGGAGTCTCGCTGCTTGAGAATTTGCTCGATCAAGCGGACGGCCATTTCGGCCGCGTCGTCGAAGCGGGCGTGCTCATCGTATTCGAGAGAAACGGCGATACTCGTTAGCCCTGAAACAGCGCCTTCGGTGGCCCCCGCCACGGTGCCCGAGTAAAGCACGTTGATTCCCAAGTTCAGTCCGCCATTGATGCCGCTCACCAAGAGGTCGGGCTTGGGGCAAAACTCGGCGAGCGCCAGCTTGACGCAGTCGGCCGGGCTCCCCTCGACAGCCCAACCGCGCCGCCGGTCGCCGTCGAACACTTCCTTGGCCATCAACGGACTAAGGAA
>CAZGMU010000365.1:4472-4917 GCA_964526975.1 uncultured Planctomycetaceae bacterium | reverse complement strand
GAGAAAGCGATTGCCGAGCGTCGGTTTGCATTTTCGAAGGACAAGGCCGCCACGCTCGTCGATCCGCCGCCGGCCTCGCTGCTGCTCGAGGACTTACCTGCCGGCGTCGGTGCATTGTTCGAGCGAGCGTTCCGCAGCCCGGAAGGAGACGCCAATGGCCGGCCCACGCCGATCGAATGGGTGCAAGAACTGGACCTCTTGGTAAAGAGACGCAAAGTCTGCTCGTTCGAAGGAGTCCACGTTTACTACTCGCAGCTTACCGATTGCCCGTGGTGCCGGATCGAGGATAGCGGTGGCCCGACGTTCTTCGTCCAAGCGGGTGGCGGAACCACCATCTCGGCCGATCGCCTCACGGCGCTCGATACTAAAATTTGGGACTTGCCCGAGTTCAGTTTTCCCGATCTGCCGTCGCAACGACTCGCGCTGCCCGATATACCCAAAGCGC
>CAZGMU010000365.1:0-4462 GCA_964526975.1 uncultured Planctomycetaceae bacterium | reverse complement strand
GGTCGAAGAAACTCCTGCCGAGTCTCGCGCTGCCAGATGTGTTGTCGAGTTTGCTTGCATTGTCGTGGATTGGCTGCATTGCCGGAGCTATCGTGGGGCAGCAGACCGGCGGCATTGTCCTCGGCGTCTCTGCGCTCTTCTCCTTGCTATTGGCGATCGTTCTCATCCTCAGCAAAAAAGCGAAAGAGGCTCGCCAAACCCGTAACGACTACGAAGCGTGGCTAAGCAATTCGCTCGATACATTAACCAAGCGAGCCCAATCGCTCGAGTACCAATACGGCCAGCGCGAGCAGGCTTTCGAACGCTCGCGCAACGAATTCAACAACGAAATTCGCATGTATCGAACGGCCGACGAAAACATCCGCGACGTAATCGCTCAGCATCAAGAGATGCAGAAAGCCGAGTTCCTACGGCAGTTCTTGATTCGCGATTACATGCGCCAAATCAGCGGGCTGACGGTGTCCGATGTGGCGATGATGGAATCGTTCGGCATGGACTCGGCGAATGATGTGGATCGCATGAACCTCTACGGCGTTCCCGGCCTCGACCCCGAAACCGTCATGTCGCTGCTCGACTGGCGGCGTGAGGTCGAGCAGAAATTCGTCTTCAATCCCGAGCATGGCATCACGCTCGCGAGCGTCGGCCAAACGAAAGAACTGGCCGTGCGCCGGTTCAAGATCGCCCAGGCCAGAAAGATTCTGACCGGCGCGAAGCAAGTCGAAACCATGGCCGAAGTCGGCAAGGCCGATTTGAATCGTGCGTTGAACCAGCTCGACGGCGCGCTCGAGCAATGGAAGGCGAAGGCCAGGCAATATCGCGAATCGCAAAACACACGCTCAAAGTTCGAGATGCTTCTAAACCGCGCTCCAGGGATCACCCTCGGCTTCGCCATCACAGTGCCGATTCTTGCAGCAATCGCCTGGCTAATTCGCGGCTGACAACCACGCCAGCGAGCCTAGCGAGCCGGGGCGTCCCCGCCCCCGCCCAATCGTGTTCATTATCAATGAAAGCCTCAATAAGTAACCGCAGATAACCGCAGATGGACGCGGATAGGAAGGCAAGTGCAGATTGCCATGCGCTTATTACCTGACTCAAAACAATCTGCGTTTATCCGCGTTCATCTGCGGTTCCTTTGCAAAAGGTTAACGAGGTAGAGCCGCACCCGCTATATAGCCGACCCATCTTGGGTCGGAGACCGGCGAACAAAAACAAAGCATTCCAGAGTAGCACCGACTGTCGGCCGATTGTGCTGGCTATTGTTTCAAACGCTCACCAGCCGATTGTCGGTGCGCCGCAGGCGCAAGAGGCAATGTCGGTCCGCCTCTCACGGCTACGCCGCACCGACATCCGGCCGTGGATAACCAATAAAGTGACGATGCACACCCGGCCGAAAGTCGGTGCCACCCGCGAGATTCGTCGCCGGGTTCGTGGCGGGGTTTGGTTATGGCCTGGCGAACGTGGGCAATGCCGGCGCGAAGTTCGCCTCGTTCGGCTATGTCCAGTTCGACGCCGCGACCGACGCCCTGGGCACGGCAGCCGGATTGAGCGAAAGCGAGAAGAATTGGGACCGCGGCATCGCCAACGCCAGCGTGGCCGTGCTGGGCGCGGTAGCCGCGCCCAATCCGCTCGGCGCATTGGGGAAACTTCCGGGAGTGGGCCAGGCGCTGGCTTCGCCGATCGGCCGGAGCGTCTCCGTAGGCGCGCGTCGTATTGACCGGCCAAAACGGTGTCGGCGCCGCCCAGAACGGCATCGCCGCCGCCCAGGACATCGCCGCCGGCTGCTATGGCGACGCCCTCGACCATGCCGCCCAAGCCAGCATCAACACCGCCGGCTTTATCGCGGGAGCAAGCAGCTTCGCAAAGCCAAAGACGGTAGAGGTACCAAGTGTTGCGCCAAACAGCACAAACTTAGGCAATCTGGTCCATTACGACGAACTCAACGGGAGTACTGGGCAGCGATTGCCAACCGCGCTACAAAATCAGTTCTCCGATACTGAATTCTATTTTGCGCGTCGTGGCCAGACTGGGCCTGACGTAGAGGTTCTTGGGGGCACGCATCCTTCGGCCTATCCTGGATCGAATTGGAATCCGTTAAATGACTTCGGTGACTTCAAGCCGGACACACCTTCTGGGGCGAGAAGGTTCTTATCAGAACTCAGAAATGGTAAACTGCCCGAAAACACACAATGGCTGCCATACGATCCGATCACTGGCGAGCCGAATTGGTGAAGGTCACTATGAGCAAAGTATGGGAACTGGTTAAAAGCGGTGAATACAACCACGCCGTGCAGGTTGCCGACGAAGAATTCGATCAGACATCGTCGATCCTTGCGCTGCGAAACAAGGTCTTTGCGCTACTTCAACTTCGGCGCTACGACGCCGCCGCAAGTCTATGCAACGAAATCATAAAGTTGCGGCGAGGCGAGGCTGATGCGGACTTTATTTTTCTTGGAGTTTCTTACTGGTTGAATGGGCGATACGAACAAGCTGTCGCGTCGTGGTGTGCAGCTTTCGACACTAAGTACACCGATGCTGCTGGGGGCGTTGGTTTGTGGTTGCTCTTGTTCTTTGCAGCAATAAAGCTGAGTAATTCTTCGTTGCGACAGGAATCGGAGGCTGGACTTAGTGCTTTATGCAAGGATTCGGCAGTTGGTAACTGGCCGGGACCTATTGGTCGCCATGTGCTCGGCCAAATAACGGAAACAGATTTGCTGTCATTGATCAGCAACCAACCAATCTTAAAATCAAAACAATTGTGCCAGGCGGAGTTCTACATCGGTGTGTTAGCGATGGCAAATAATGACGATCAGGGCTATGTGGCATATATGTCAAAATCAATTTCGCATGGTCCGGCGTGTTTGGTAAAACCAGAATACTACCTTGCTGGAGCCGAATTGCGCCAATGCTGCCCTGTACAAAAACAATGCGAACCGTAAATTACTAGCGTAACTGTTTACCGTCCTGCGGATTATTTTTCTTTTTGAATTGCTATTGCGCCTTGGTTTGCGGTGCGTTAGTTTTTCGTCGTGAGCACGAATCGCGACGAACTTTACTGGCTGCGAGCAGAGAACACGATGCTGCAAGCCCGGGTGAACGGCTTGCAGTATGAGCTGCGTCAGCGTGAATTGCGTTTAGCGGAAAAGGACCGCTATCTTGCTCAGTTAGAAGAGCGTATTCAGGAACTCAAGCAACAATCCATTCCCGACACGCCCGTTTGTCCGGCGTTCGTGAAGGCGAACGCTGCCCGACGCAAGCCGAAGAAGCGGGGCCGCCCGGCAGGACACGCAGTCGCCCTTCGTCCGATGCCCCAGAAGATTGATCGCCATCAAGCGGTACCATTGCCGAAAGATGCGGGAAAGAAGCCGATTTGTCCCGCTTGCCGCAGCCGTTTAACCCAGCTTCGTAAGCATCGCCGCCTCGTCGAAGACCTGATTCAAGCGACGGTCGAGACGACCTGTTACCAGACCCAAAGCGGCCGCTGCCCGCGTTGTTGCCGGCGGATCGAAAGCCGCGACGTGCAGCAGCCGCCCGCCGCGAACGTTCCGCACGGCCAACTGGGCTTAAACGCACTCGCCACGGCAATTATCTTGCGGGTGCGGCATCGACTTCCGTTTCGGCAGATCGCGCGGGTACTCCAGGATCTTCCTGGTCTTCGAATCTCGGCGGCGGCCATCGTCAAGCAAGTCCGGCGTGTGGCGCGTTGGTTGGACGGCAAGTACCGGGACTTGATCCAGCGGATGCGGGCCAGCCCTCACGTGCATGTAGACGAGACCGGCTGGCGGATCGATGGCCGGAACTTTTGGTTATGGGCGTTCACCGATCCGACGTTCACGCTGTACCACGTCGATGAGTCGCGGGGCGGCAAGGTCCCGCTTAAGCTGCTGGGCAAGGCGTTTGGTGGAGTCGTCGTGTCGGACTTTTACAGCGCGTACAACCAACTGGAAGCGCCCAAGCAGCGTTGCCTGGTACACTTGCTGCGCGAAGTGAAGGAGACGGGTGAAGCGGATGAAGCGTTTCGAAAGACTTCCTTCGCCAAGAAGCTCCGGCGATGGTGCAAGGATGCGCTCCGCCTCAAGGGCGAGCGGCAGAAGCTGAAGAAGGCTGAATATGAAGGAAAAACGGCCCGCCTGGAGCAGCGGCTGGCAGTGCTCGCCAGGACCGTCGATCCCCATCCGGACGTCGAGCGACTCGCCAAGCGGCTACTGCGGCATCAGCACGAATTGACACGCTTTCTTCACGACAGAAAGTTGGAAGGCACGAACAATCGCGCCGAACGAGCGCTACGCCCCGCCGTCGTCCTCCGCAAAATCACGGGCGGCAACCGCAGCGAGGCCGGCGCCGCTGCGTGGGCCAAGCTCGCCAGCCTCTTGGCCACCGCCGATCAACAAAAACTCGGCGTCTACGACGCCACCAAAAAACTCATCGCCGAGTATTGGCTATCCGCAGGACGGTAAACAGTTAC
>CAZGMU010000364.1:1535-4930 GCA_964526975.1 uncultured Planctomycetaceae bacterium | reverse complement strand
GCGTTACCGGCGGCTCGGTTCGCCTGGACTCCTGCGGTCCGCGGAACGGACACAGTCGCCTTGACCACCAATTCGTCTGTACTATACTTGTGGCAGAATCGTATTACCAACCGCCGCGAAGTGCTGGCCATGAAAAGTGTATCTCTCAAGCTACCCGACGAGTTGAACGCCAGGCTGGAGCAGGCCGCGAAGCAACGAGGCGCTGCCAAATCCGATGTCGTTCGCGATGCCCTCGATGCCTACTTCGCCGGCCGCAAGAATGGCACGCAGATATCGTGCCTGGATTTAGCCCAAGATCTCGCGGGTTCGGTCGACGGCCCCGTCGATCTCGCGACTAATCCAAAATACATGAAAGGCTATGGCCGATGAACGGCCCCGTCATCATCGATACGGGCCCGCTAGTCGCATTTCTGACACGTCGCGAACGTCACCACGCTTGGGTCCGCGAACAGTTCGCATTGATCCAGCCCCCGGCAATCACTTGCGAAGCCGTCATCTCTGAAACCTGCTTTCTAATTCAAAGCGTAAACAACGGCATCGACGCGCTTCTCCAACTGCTGGATCGCGGCGTGATCGCCATCGATTTCAATCTCACCAGTGAGCTCCCGGCGGTTGCCCGCCTGCTGAAAAAATATTCTTCCCTGCCGATGTCCCTGGCCGACGCTTGCCTCGTCCGCATGGCCGAGATCCACACGACGTCCGCTGTTCTCACCCTCGACACCGACTTCCGCATCTATCGAAAATCGGGCCGCGCGGTAATCCCCACTCGCATGCCGCAATAGTTGCCTCCTGTCGACCATACCGTAAAGAAATCAGAGCGATGCCATGAGCACGATGGGTCTACGATCGCCGGACGTTATCTGTTGAAGTCGCTAGGACCGATCCGGAACGGATCGGCTAGATAGCCCGGCCATTTCGGCCGAGAGAACAATAGCCGGCCGTTTCGGCCGGGAGCATCGCGCCGCCACATCCCCCGACCGTATCCGCGCCGTCTGATACAATCGTGCTGGATTCCGCCAGCGGCTCTGGCTGCTGTTGGACTCGTTACCAGCTTACTTGCAAGACTCACACCAGGAAGTGCCGTCATGGAAACGAATTGGACCGAAGCTGAAATCCAAGCGCTCAAGGCGCAAGAGGCGAAGGATTTGGCGGTCGAGCTGCTGCAAAAGTTGGAGGTCAAGGATAAGGGCCTTCACGCCGGGTGAAGTGCAGATGAAAGAGCTCGAGTTCGAGTTGCGGCTCGCGAAGCCGAGAACGAAGACCGCCGTCGGCACCAGGCGCACGACCAGCGCATCAAGGAGCTAGAGCAGCACATCGAGCAGGAACCCCAGTGGATCGCCTCCGCGGTCGAAGCCGCCAAAACGTCGGTTCAAAACTTCATCGAACAAAGCGGCAAACGGTGATTCCGAGCCGGAAGAAGATGCCTGCTTCAACCCAGTCCCAAACAAACGACTTAGCGTTTAGCGTCGGCGGCAACGCCGAATCTCTAACCAGCACAGCTCCTGACTCCGAAAAATCAGCCCGCTCTCCCCCATTCAATGCCATCGAAAAAGCATCTTGACAGCAAGAAAAATTGATGCTATGATTGCAACATGCGGACCACTGTCACCTTGGACCCCGATGTCGAGCGTTTGCTTCACGATGTCATGCGGCAAACGGGTCAGGGCTTCAAGACCACGCTTAACCAGGCGATTCGCCAAGGACTTGCGGAAATTGCTCCTGCTAGAGACGAGGAGCCGTTTGTCGTCGAGTCGGAGCCAATGGGACTGCGGCCCGGGATCGATCCGACGAAGCTGCAAGACTTGGCGGACGAAATAGAAGTCCAGGCGTTTCTTAATCTAACACGTCGTCTCGACGCTGAGCGCAAGGCGCGCGGGAAGTCGCCGTGATCGTTCCAGACGTAAACTTGCTCATCTATGCGTACGACGAGCAGGCCTCGCGACATGAAGCAGCGAAAGTGTGGTGGCGCGACTGTCTTTCGGGCAGCGAACCAGTCGGCCTTTGCCACACGGTCGTCTTCGCCTTCCTGCGGATCAGCACGCTCGCCAGCGTTTTCGAGAAGCCCTTCACGCTTGCCAAGGCTACGAAGGTCGTCGGAGACTGGATGGCTCGTTCCGTAACCCGAACTCTTTCGCCAGGGCCGGACCATGTCGATCAAGTTCTCAAGCTGCTTGAAGCTGCGGGGTCGTCCGGCGGCAACCTGGTCAGCGACGCCCAGATTGCCGCCCTGGCACTGGCCCACAAGGGAACCGTCCACACCGCCGACCACGATTTCGCGCGGTTCAAAGGCCTCGCCTGCCATTTTCCGCTGGATGAATAGCCCCTACCGATTGCCAGCTCCCGTGGGTTTTTTCACGCGCCCTCCTCGAAATCCCACCCGGCCCTCTCCTACAATAGCCGCTTGCGGCTTAGCGCTCCTTCCGCTCCCCTACCCCCTTCTCCTCAGGGCATCCCATGACCTACGACCCAAACCCCAACGGCGTCCCTACCGACATCGACCAGGAGATCCGCATCAACGAGCTTCGCGAGGCTGCCCGGGAAGCGGCCGGCGGTGAAATGACCGAATGGGAAAATCCCGACACGCCGCCCGAAATTGCCGAGGCGTTTTGGGGGAATGTCCTGGCCTACGAGTCGGCCGAGCCAACCACCCACTACCGCCAGCTCACCGAGCAAGGCATCGACCTGCCTGCCCCCGGCGATCTCACCGATGAAGAGCTAACGAAAAAACTTTGGGAAGTGATCCACGCGCTGGCCCGCATCAATGTCTTCATGTCGACGACCAACCACTGGAGCGATCGCGAACTGTACGAGCATCTTTGGAACGAAACGCTCCACGAAATCACGATGGACCTGCCGCTGGACTCTGGCTGGACCCACCATATTGATTTCCTCTCCACCGGCAGCGATGAAGACAACGAGCTGTACCTCAAGTACTACGCCGATGATGAATGGCGCGAAACGTGGGCCAAAGACTTCCCAGGCGACGTTATCCCGCCCCACGTCGACCCGCCCTACGACCGCGACCGGCATCTTCCTCAATCCGCCGACGGGTAAGCGGCCACGGGGGCCGATCCGAGGCGGATCGGCTATATAGCCCGGCCGTTCCGGCCGGGGAGAACAACGCATCCACCGTCCTACGATCGCATTTGCCGCCAGAAATGGTGAATTTTTAGTAGATTTCCAGAAATGTTCTGGACAAAGCGATTCCCGTTACTTATTGTATTTATCAAACCCGCCACGTTGGTGGTCGCCTTTTATGAGTCCAGTTTGTGCGAGAGGTTTACTACGGATGAAATTTTATTCTCTTTTGGCTGCTGCGATTTTTGTTGCACTATCGGCCTCGGTATCGAATGCAGCTATCCACTTCGAGGGCTTTGAAGACTCTGGTTGGACGG
>CAZGMU010000364.1:0-1525 GCA_964526975.1 uncultured Planctomycetaceae bacterium | reverse complement strand
AAATCAGCCTAACAATTGGCAAAACGACGGTGGGGCAACCATCACACGAGTGACATCAGGAACTAATGGAATCGCTTCGTCAGATGGTGCGGCGCATGCGACTCTTACGCCTGGAAATGGTCCGTATACTAGATTCGGGGGCTATAGCAGCAGTTTTGGCGGTGGTTTTGTTGCCTCGCTGGATGTCTATCTCGATCCGGCCGCTTTAACGGATGGCCAGGGTTTCGACTATTCAGTTGCTGCTAATAAGCAGGATGGAGACCACCTTCGCGACTTTATCTGGCATGTCGGAGTGGTAACGGGAGAGTTGTTGGTAAACGCCTCAAATAATACAGATTTTGGATTCAACGCGTACAAAATCAACAACGAGAATGGTGGTAATAACTTCAATATTACCACTGCGGGCTGGTACACGTTGGAAAACGTTTTCCGCGATGCCGCCGGTTCGCTTGCCGTCGATTTCAACTTGAAGGATTCGCTCGGTAATGTGCTGTATACGATTACTCGTAATAATCTTGATGATGACATTGCCACTATCGTTGGTGGGAATCGATACGGCTGGTTTACTTACAACAATATCGATGGCCTTGCTATCGATAATACGTCCCTTTCAGGGCTGGCACCTGTTCCAGAGCCCGCCACGTTTGTGGTGTGGGCTGCTGTTGCAGCGTGTGTAGGCTTGTTCTACGCGAAAAAGAAATACGCGATGGCCGCATAGAATTAGAAGATCGAACCTACCATCGTGTTGAACCACAGGCCCTGCCGAGTGACACTCGGCAGGGCCTTTTTGCTTTATGGTCAAACCGCCCTAATTCTGTAACTGCCACCAGCGGGGTAACGCCGACTATCGGCCGAATGGGCGTCGCGATTCCTACCAACGCCACCCGGCCGATTGTCGGTGCGCCGTAAGGCGCAGGAGGCTACGCCATTCCACCTCACACGGCTGCGCCGCACCGGCACTCGGCCGTGGGAGCCGGATACCGATGGAAACGTCGTTCGGCCGAAAGTCAGGTGCACAGGATTGCTTCCGTGGCGAAGCAGCCGCATAATTTGACAGTGAACATCGAACACGCGAGGACGCTTCCATGGGCCTGACCTATGTGGACGCTACCGTCACCGGTCCGACGGACAAGTCGCGACAAATCCAGCTTCTCGTCGATAGCGGGGCCAGCTATTCGCTGTTGCCGGAGGATGTTTGGAAGGACCTCGAAATCAAGCCTCAAGAGAAGCTCGATTTCGTCCTCGCAGATGGCACCAAAATCGAGCGCCGCGCCTCCGAGTGCAAAATCCGTCTCAACGGCAAGGAACGCCACACCCCCATCATCCTCGGCGAACCCGGCGACGAACCGCTCCTCGGCGCTATCACCTTGGGAAACCTGGCGATGGTCCTCGACCCGTTCAAACGCGAGCTACGCCAAATGCAACTGCGATTGGGATAGCGGGGTAGCACCCTACGCCGTTAACCCTTTCCCTAGCCACAAAAAACACGAAAACCGCGAAAAGCAGATGCCTTGGGTGACTCTTG
>CAZGMU010000363.1:1817-4940 GCA_964526975.1 uncultured Planctomycetaceae bacterium | reverse complement strand
TTCTGGCGTTGCGGTGCGGCCGGTGCCGATGGCCCAAACCGGCTCGTAAGCGATGACAACGTTCTCGGCGGTTGCACCGTTGGGAAGGGAACCATGCAACTGCGTTTTATTGACTTCGATCGTCTTGCCAGCGTCGCGCTCTTCAAGCGTTTCGCCGATACAAACGATGACCTTCAATCCGGCAGCCAGCGCCGCTTCGGCTTTCGCCTTGACGATCGCGTCGGTCTCGCCGTGATTGGTGCGACGCTCCGAGTGACCAACGATAACATACGCGCAGCCGAGGTCCTTCAACATCTCAGCGCTGGTATCGCCGGTGTGGGCGCCTTTCGTCTGCATGTGGCAATCCTGGCCACCGACGGCGATGCCGCTACCGGCGACTGTCGTCACCACCGACTCAATGAGGGTGAAGGGCGGGCAAACCAACATATCGAACCGTGATCCCGGCGCGGCCTTCATCTTTGCGGCAAGCGCTGCCGCGAGGGCTTGGCCGTCGGCCTTGAGACCGTTCATTTTCCAGTTGCCCGCGATCAACTTTCGGCGTGCCATCGCTCCCTGCCCCTTAATTTCCATGGTTGGATTCAAGCGCGGGGCGCTTCTTAGCACAGGGCTCCCATCGGACCAAGACCCACCTTGAATTGGTCGAGCGGTGGCCTTGGCGACTTTCGCATGACGTGCTACAGCAACGGGACATTGTCGACGCCCGTTCCGCCATGGCGATCGCAGCCTCCATTTGCGGCGCGTCGGCCCAGCATAACCCGCTGCTTCTCCAAGATCATGCTCGCTGACATTCGCAAGTACGCCGGCTCCTTCGTCGTCAAAATATTGTTTTTGCTCTTGTTGCTGAGCTTTGTGATTTGGGGCATCGCCGATGTTTTTCGCCCGCAGGGCGCAACCGGCTGGATCGCAAAGGTCGGCGACCAAGAAATCTCCAGAACCGAGTTTGACGCCGAATTGCGGACGACGGTCCGCCGTCTTCAGCAATCGTTTGGCGGATCTCTCGATCAGGCCACGATTCGATCGTTAGGGATCGCGCGCTCCGTGCTCGGCGAAATGATCAATCGGGCGCTCATCGAATCCGAAGCGTCCTCGTTAGGGGTGCGTGCTGGCGATGAATTGCTCAGGCGTAGCCTGATGGAAGAGCCCCGCTTTCGTAACAGCAGCGGCCAGTTCGATAACGCCGCATTTCAGGCGTTTCTGCAGCGTCTGGGGCGCACGCAAGAGGCCTTTTTTGCAGACTTGCGGCAAGAGCTTTCAGCGCGCGCCGTGGTTGGCTCGGTCGAGGCAGGGGTCGTCATACCTAAAGGCATTATCGAGACTATCGAGCGCTATTTTGGCGAAACCCGCGAGATCGAATACGTGGCCATCGCTATTCCGACCCTGAGCATCGATAAGGCGGCGGACGAGGCGGCACTGCAGGCTTGGTACGATGGGCACGGGCAGGATTTTCTCAAACCTGAGTATCGTAAGGCGAGTGTGATCATCATCGATGCTCACACGTTGGTCGACACCATCAACATCGACGAGACTGAGCTCAAGACTGCTTACGACGAACGCATCAATGAGTTTTCGCGGCCTGAACGCCGAAAGTTTCGACAGATGCTCTTTACGGGCGAGGTCGAGGCCCGCTGGGCGTTGGATCAACTCCGGTCCGGTCGCCGGTGGGACGACGTAGCCAAGACCAAAGAGGCCGGCTCACCTGCAGTCTCGGTTTTGGGGCCCCTTGCGCGCATGGCGTTGCCGGGAGAATTACGGGCGGCGGTTTTCGAAACGGCTCCCGATCACGTCAACGATCCTGTCAAGAGTTCGCTTGGCTGGCACTTAATCGAGGTCGTTTCGGTCGAGCCGGGCGAGACGGCGCCATTGTCCGAGGTCGCAGACCGCTTGTCGCGCCAACTCAAGGAGGAGAAGGCCAACGACCTGATGGTCGATCTCGGAAATCGCCTGGAAGAAGCAGTTGGGCGCGGAAAGTCGTTGGAAGCGGCAGCCGAAGAGTTGGGGTTACCCGTTCGCACCATCGACGGTATCGACAGCAAGGGCAGCGATGCGACGGGGCGAATGTTACCGGATTTGCCGCCCAAGCTTGTGCAAACGATTTTTGCGTCGCCGAAAGGAATTGCGAGTTCGTTGGTCGAAGCGGATCACAATACGGTGTTTTTGGTTCGTGTCGATGAGATTCAGCCGTCGGCGTTGCGCCCCTTCGACGAGGTTCGGCAAGCGGTTGAAGCGGTATGGCTAACCGACCAACGGCGGCAGAAGGCTCGTGGAATCGCTCAGGAGATTGCCGACCGAGCCGGGAAGGACAGCTTGGCACAGGCGGCCACCAGTGTTGGACTCAAATCCGTCACGGCGGGTCCGTTCAGCCGGCTGGGAACGCCCCCTGCGGGGGAACTCCCGGCGACGGTGATTCGTCAGACCCTTGAGGCCCCGGCCGGTCGGCCGTTGGTAATACCCACAGATGACGCGATCTATGTCGCTGTGTCGCATCCGAAGACGGCGGAAAAATCGGCTGCGTCCGAGAACGTCCTCGAAGAGGAGCGCGCGAAGGGGCTCGATATCCTCCGCGATGACGTCCTCGCCCAATATTTGGAAGCGCTTCGTGCTCGTCATGCCGTCCGAATTAATCAGGCCGCTCTCGACGATGTCCAAAAGCAGGCACCATGACCATGCGGTTGTTTCCAGACAAAAATACGTTTGTCGAGCGCTTTAAAAATAAGCAATCCCAGGTCGTTTGGGCCGAACTGGTCGCTGATCTGGAAACACCGGTTTCAGCGATGCTGAAGATTGCCGGTTCCGACGCCAATTGTTTTTTATTGGAATCGGTGGAGGGGGGGGCGGTTCGTGGTCGGTATTCCTTTATTGGGATTAACCCCGACGTCATATGGCGCTGCTTTGGAAACCGTGCGGAGATCAATCGACAGGCACTCACCGATAGCAACGCGTTTGTGGAATGCCCGGTAGGCGCGCGCGACGGCGCTATCCAGTCGCTACGGGAACTATTTCGCGGATCGCAAATCGACCTGCCGAAAGAACTGCCGCCGATGGCGGCGGGACTGGTAGGGTACCTCGGATATGAGGTCGTGCGGTTGATCGAAAATCTGCCGACGTCGAAACCCGATGTTTTGC
>CAZGMU010000363.1:669-1807 GCA_964526975.1 uncultured Planctomycetaceae bacterium | reverse complement strand
GGCGGTTGGGCGAGGTGGCGCGGCGTCTCGAAGGCCAAGTCGCATATCCTTCCGCGGTCGATTCCGAGTCGTTGGTCCAACTGGATCCAATGTCAAACTTCGCGCGTGACGATTATGACCTAGCGATCAATGCCGCAAAGGAGCTGATTTTTGCCGGCGATATCTTCCAGGTGGTACCGTCGCAGCGATTTCGCGTCAATTTTCCGTACGATGCGTTTTCGCTCTATCGAGCGCTTCGTCGGCTCAACCCATCGCCATTTCTTTTCTTTCTGCGTTTCAGCGACTTTGCCGTGATTGGCTCCAGTCCAGAGATCATGGTGCGCGTCCGCAACGGCAAAGTGACCATTCGGCCGATCGCAGGGACTCGTCGGCGTGGCGGGAATGCCGTCGAGGACCAGGCACTCGCCGAAGACCTGCTTGCCGACCCCAAAGAGCGGGCCGAGCATTTGATGTTGCTGGATCTGGGCCGCAACGACGTGGGACGAGTCGCCCGCATCGGCACGGTACAGGTAACAGAGAAGATGATCATTGAGCGATATTCCCACGTCATGCATATCGTCTCCAATGTCGAGGGTGAACTTGACGATCGCTTTGATGCGATTGACGCCTTATTTGCCGGATTCCCAGCGGGCACGGTCTCCGGCGCCCCGAAAGTGCGAGCGATGGAAATCATCGACGAGTTGGAGCCGGAGCGGCGGGGCATCTACGGCGGATGTATCGGCTACCTGGGTGCGAACGGGGAACTCGACACCTGTATCGCGTTGCGGACGGCGGTCCTCAAGAACAATACCCTCTATGTACAAGCGGGAGGAGGGGTCGTGGCCGACAGCGATGCCAACTTCGAGTATCAGGAAACGGTGAACAAGGCACGAGCCCTCATTCATGCGGCCGAACTCGCCGCCGGTTACGCGGCCCGCCAGCCGAGATCCAACACGTAAACGCGCTCTTTCGGCGATCAAGCTGACGCGAACTGGCTGGCACGCTTCTCCGGGGGGCGCGGGCATCCCCGGGCCGGCAAGGGGCAATGGGGTAGGGCGCACGGCCGTTTGCGCTCTGCGGCAAAGGTAGCCAAGGGTAGGGGGTGGCGCCGGTCGGCACGCCTCGCCGGAAGGCGGTGATCACATCGGCCCAACGATCA
>CAZGMU010000363.1:0-659 GCA_964526975.1 uncultured Planctomycetaceae bacterium | reverse complement strand
AAAAAAACAACGCAGGAGTGGATACAAAAAAGCGGCCGCCTAACTGACGGCCGCGCAAACGCCTCCGGGCACCCTCCTCAACCCCCCGTTATCATTATGCGTCCGCCTTTAGGCATTTTATCTCATTGGACAGCTGCGGAGACCGAGTAGCCGGTACGCCGGACACCAACCAATCAACGCCGTTACCAGCGGCACGACGCCAATCCAACCCCACCACGCCCCAGGCTGAAACAGCGCCAACGCGACAAGCACGATACCGACAATAATACGAAGAACTCGGTCGATTAATCCGAGGTTCTTTTGCATGGCAGCCTTTTCCTTTTCGCATGTCCGATCTGCTCGGGTTTTCTGAAGAGGAGCGTAGGCCAATTGGCGTCGATTGCTCGGTGATCTTGTCACCATTTTTCGATGGTACAATCATGACAAGCGGTACTGCCCACTTGCGAGGATCTACGCTTCGCCCCATCATGGCGGCCGCCTCCCCCCGGACTTCCGGCAGAAACCAAGATCACGATGAGAGGGATGACGCCCCGTGTCGCTCAGCAAACTGGCAAATGGCTTTCTTGACTTCCAGCGCGATACCTTCCTGCCCAAGCGCTCGTTTTTCGAACAACTGGCGGAAAAGCCGGGACTTCGGCCCTCCAGGAGGAATTTCGCCG
>CAZGMU010000362.1:0-4945 GCA_964526975.1 uncultured Planctomycetaceae bacterium | reverse complement strand
CCATCACCTCGACCTCCTGGTCGATGTGAACCAGCTCGTTCGGATGGCTGATCCGCTTCGTCCAGCTCATCTCGCTGATATGCACCAGGCCTTCGATGCCGTCTTCCAGCTTCACGAACGCCCCGTAGCTCATCACGTTCACGACCGTTCCCTTCACGGTCGAGCCGACCGGGTACTTGGCCGGCACGTGCTCCCACGGGCTCGCGCTCTTCTGCTTGAGGCCCAGCGCGATCTTTTCCTTTTCGTAGTCGATGTGCAGAACCATCACTTCGATCTGGTCGTCGATCTTCACCATCTCCGATGGATGGCTAATGCGGCCCCAGCTCATATCGGTGATATGGAGCAAACCGTCGATGCCGCCCAAGTCGACGAACGCGCCGAAGTCAGCGATGTTCTTCACGACGCCCTTGCGCAGCTGGTTGACTTCCAGTTGCTTGAGCAGCTCGCTCTTCTTCTGGGCCCGCTCGGCCTCGATCAGGCTGCGGCGGCTGACTACGATGTTGCGACGCGCCTCGTCGATCTTCAGCACCAGGCACTTGATCTCTTTGCCGATGTACTCGCCAATGTCGTGCGGTCGGCGAATGTCGACCTGCGACGCCGGTAGAAATACATTCACACCGATATCGACGAGCAAGCCACCCTTGATCTTCCGCGTGACCATGCCGGTGACGGTGTCCCCTTCGTGGACCGTCTCCATGACCTTCATCCACTTTTCGATCTTCTCAGCCTTGCGCTTGCTGAGGACGATCATGCCGCGGTCGTCCTGGCGACCCGGGGCAACGTCTTCGGTGTCTTCGACGAGGACGCGAACCTTGTCGCCGATCCCCGGCAACTCTTCGCCTTCTTCCCACTCGTTGCGCGGGATGATGCCTTCGCTCTTGTAGCCGACGTCGACCAGCACGAAGTCGTCGTCGATGCGCAGGACTTTGCCTTCTACGATTTGATTCGGTCCGACGTCGCCACCGACAAGCCAGCCGGCATCTTCGGGCAGAATGTCGCCAATTGCGGCAGCCCAATCTTCATCGGAAACGTCGAACTCACGAACTAGATTGCGATTAACCATGTAGAAACAGTGACCAGTGTTGGCAGGAGCGTAGGTCAGGCTTCAGCCTGACAACGAGAGACGCAAGAGCAGGTTAGGCTTCAGCCTGACGCATGAATTGTCAGGCGAAAGAGAACCTACGGCCGAAGCGGCCAAGGAGCGAAACAATGCTCCGCCAGAGGGTTAAGGGTTTGATTTCCAACCAAGCCGAACCGGCATACACAGCCGGTCTGGAAAAGCTTTGGGGAAACCTAAAATGATAGCGGAATTGGGGTTTGGAGGGAAGAGGTGCATTTGCCCGTCCCTTACGACGAATGTTCGGGTGCCACTGGCTCTGCCAGTGCAGATTCGAGTTCAAGGTTAAGACGACCTACGAGTATCTCGACTGCCCGAACCACGAAAAGGATGAACCACCATGTTGAGTTAGCACCAGCTTGCTGTTCATCAACTGCATTGGACGACGTAATGAAATTGAGCTGCAAGCCTTCGGTCGAAAGAGCACTGGCGGAGCCAGTGGCACCCCGCGATTGCCTCGCACAAACACCGCCTAAAGTGACAGTTGTGCCAATCGCGTCGCGACTGGCTCCCCAATGCCGATGAGCACATCGTGGTGATTTTCACAAAGCAACCACCTCATGTCCTTCGCGATCAGATAGTATTCGAACCCGAAGCACTCGCCAATGATCATTTCCGCAGCGGCAGGTGTCGCATCGTAAACGGGATAAAATGGCAGACTGGTGTCCTCGACGATGAACCAAACAAGCTCATCGGGCTGCGGCACCAGCGCAGTTAGCAATAGAAAACCTTTTTCAACTTGCCGCCCGATGTGCTCATCGCGAAAAGCCTCCCACCACCAACGTCGGTCATCCCCGCCAACAAATCTTGTGAGCGCGGCTTCAAAAACCTCTCGTCCCTCTGCATCGGGCAACTCGCGACAAATGTGTGACGGTAATTCAAGTCTCTTGATTGCGGCGTCGATCTCGCCTTTCGCACTCACCATGCGTTCACCTCGTTTGCTTTCGACGCCAAGTTTTGATCGATTCGCCGCACAGCGGGAATTCCGGGTGCCACTGGCTCTGCCAGTGCTGATCATGTTCACCTAGCGATCAAATGCTTCAGCCGGCAGCCCGTGAATATACGGTAGTTCCGATCGCTGTTGTCGTGGCGGATCGAGTAAGTACCAGCTTGCACTAGACCAACGCCAATCAACCGCACGATCCACCAACCCGCGTCGGACAGGATTATAGTGGATGTAGTCGATTGCCGCTTCGATAGACTTGGGGTTGTTCAAGTTGCGATCGTAGCCTGGGCCTTCCTGCCAAAATCGAAAGCACGTTTTGCCTGGCCGCTCTTGTACAGTCAGTCGATTGAGCAATGACGACTGAGATTCAAGCAACTGACTTTTGACCCACTTCGAGAACGGCTGCTTGATCATCGCCAGGTACTCATCAATCCGCGGCTCAACACTCAGCGGCATAACCAACAGGTGAATGTGTTCGGGCATGAACACGAATGCGGCCAGTTCAATGTTCGTCTGCGTTCCAGCAGAATCAATACAGCGACTAAATTCTTGCCGCCATTCATCGTTGGTTAGTAATGGCCGGCGCTGGTAGCAAGAGAACGTCAGTTCGTGGACGTCACCCGGCTCGTGGTAGTGCTTAACCAGCTTTCGTTGCGGGCTGCTCATGTCGGCAGACTAAGCCTGTGGTTCACCAAAATCAAGCATCACTTCAAATAGAGGCAGGCATCTAAGCGTCCTCGGCCTACACGTGCTTGTGTTTAGGTGCCACTGGCTTTGCCAGTGCTGACTCGAGTGAACGTTGTTATCCAAAAGAATTCTCAATCATGCGACCTACGACGAGGTCGAACTAGTCTGCATGGTACGTACCAGCTTGCTTTTTCCAACTGCATTGGAATACGCAGCGAGACTGAAGCTACAAGCCTCCGGTCAGAAAAGGCACTGGCAGAGCCAGTGGCACCCTAGTTCCGCAATGGATCAACTAGTTGGTCGGGTGGGCGCTTCCCGCACCCACCATTTCCGTCTCACGCTACGCTACAGCTTCCGCGAGCATGCCGTCAGCCTTGCTTGAACGGATTCACAATGGAAACTCCCGCGTAACGAAAATCGACCGCGTTGCCGGTGGCGACAGTCAGCCTGTGCTGCCTCGCAGTCGCGGCGATCAGGCTATCTTTAATGGGCATCGCGCGGCCTTTGCGCTTCAGGTCGGCTAGCAATTTCGCCCACGCAGCCGCAGTAGCGGTGTCGATCTCGATCACATTCAATTGGCCGATGCCGCCCTCGAACCAATCCAGCAGATTCTTGCGTCGACGCCCGGCAGGCAGCAGAAGGATTCCGTATTCCAGCTCGCCCAGAATAATGGGGTTCACTGCAAGATGGCGATCGTGCTTACGAAGCCAATCGAGGACCTGCTGCGACGGGGCCGGCTTAGTGGCCTCGCTCAACACATCGGCATCGACAAGATACTTCACGGCTTCGAAGTCACGAGAGTGTCGGTCGATTCCGATTCGAGCGGCCGAAACCAATCCTTTTCCGGACAATTCGCCAGCCAATCAGCCAACCCAGGTTGGCTGGCTGACGGCGCTTTCTTGAGCAGATACTCACCCGATTCCAATCGCTCGATCGAAAATTGCTGGCCAGGCCGAATACGATCCTGCTCGCGCAACTCAGCGGGCAAGACGATTTGGCCTTTGGAGGAGAGGGTGGTATGCATATAGGTAAGATAGTATCTTACCTACTGCTCGTCAAGGCAATATAGAGCCCACCCAGGACGCGGTGAGAAAACATCTACGGTCTGAGCGCAGATTCAGCGCCTATTTGGCGACCCGCATTCCAGATAATAGACTAAGGACTTCACCCCACTAATTGGTTTCATCATGAATCGACGTCAATTCCTCAGCCAAGCCGGCACGTGTGCGGCCGTAGTCACCTTGGGCAAACATCTTCCAGCCGCCGACAAGCCGAACCCACTACCACCGCTAGTTACTCGGCTGCTCGATGAATTCGTGAAGGAAACACTGCCGAACGGCGGCGGCGTCGATCGGGCGAAAAGCCTGTGGCAAGCGCCGGGACGCGGGGCGGCGGCCGGTAGCCAGATGTTTGCCGGCCAGATTGATCCGCGCTATTTCCGATTCGAGGTCGAGGCCCTTTATCGCTTCGCGGCCATGCCGAACGCGAATCCGCGACTTCGCCCCACGGCCGATTCGCTCGTCGCTTACATGGCCCGCAACGTCCACGCCACGCATCCCACCTGGGCACTCGGCAATGCGCTGGAAATGCTGGGCGTGTCGCACGAGTTCCAGGGCGAACTCCAAGACCCGGCGGCGGCCGTGAAGCCGCTCGTCGAAGCGGCCCGGGCTCGTTCGGTCGAAGTGACCACCGCCGATGGTGTGAAGTTTCGCCACTTCCCTGCCGGCTACGGCGCACTGGAGTCGAAAGACGCCGGCTGGACGAACGATCTCAGCATGTTCGGCTCGGGCCTCGTCCACGCGTACGAGATCACGCACGACCCCACGATCCTGGCCGACGCGGTGAGCTTTGCTGAGTACTTCGTCCAGCCTTGGCGACCCAACTTGCTCGGCAAAGATGGCTACTGGCAATGCGGCACCTGGCACGAAAAGCTCGGCTCGTGGGTCATCGGCCCGTCGCACTACACCGGCTTCGAGAGTACCGACGCCTACGGCGACGAGGCCTCGTGGGTCTTCTCGACCATGACCTGTGTCGACTTTCTCACGCGGCTCCATCGCCACAAGCCCGATCCGCGCTACCTCGATCGCTGTGTGCAGGCCACGCAGTGGACACTGCGCGAGTGCCAATTCGAGGATGGGGCCGTCGGCATGTGTGGCCGCGACGACAAGTGGCTCGGCTTCACAGCCGACGCCGTG
>CAZGMU010000361.1:0-4962 GCA_964526975.1 uncultured Planctomycetaceae bacterium | reverse complement strand
GCGTCGGAGGTTCGTAATCTGATTGCCGATGCCGAGGCGAATCGGGCGTATTTTCTGGTCGAGTCGATGGGCCGAAGCGCGGGTTGGCTGGCATACGGCGTGGCGATTGCTGGCGAGGCGAGCCTGGTGGCCAGTGTTGAGGACATCGAAGGTCCCTACGCCGCGACGGAGGAGGTGAAAGACCCGAAGACCGGCCAGATCCGCAAGCGCAAGGTGATGGATGTCGACAAAGTCATCAAGCGCATCGTGCTGACGATGACCACGCGCGAGCGCGAAGGGAAAGAGTATGGCGTGATCGTTGTTGCAGAAGGTTTGGCTGAGCTATTGCCCGAAAAGTACCTGGAGGGCATCGCTCGCGACGAGCACGGTCATATCAGCGTTGCCGCGGTAAACATGCATGATCTGTTCAAGGAACTGATCATGAAGGAATACACCGCGCAAACGGGCAAGAAACGTAAGGTCACCTCGCTGCAGCTTGGCTATGAGGCGCGCTGCGCCAAGCCACATGCGTTTGACGTGATGCTGGGCTGCCAGCTTGGCGTGGGCGCTTATCGGGCTCTGGTGGAAAAGGGGCTGAATGGCGTGATGGTCTCGGTTTCTGGGCAGTTCCAGTTGCGATATGTGCCGTTTGAAGACTTGGTCGATCCAAGCACGCTGGTGACGGTCGTTCGTTACATCGAACCGGATAGCGATTTCCAGAAGTTGACTCGGTTCCTTGAGACGTATGTCAACGAGGAAGAGCTGACGAGACGGCAGATTGCTTCGCCGCCGAAGGGGAAATAGCGTACGCTTGACGTACTACGCGCGGCGCAGTACACTTCAAAGATGATCCGGACCTGGGGGAACTCCGCGACGCGCCACTTTGCGGAAGATGGTAAATCATCCAAGTTTCGAGGTCTTGAGGTGGACGCAGCAATTGAGCTTTTGGCTGGCTTGGATGCCGCGACTTCGCTGAAAGACTTGAGTTCCTTGAAAAGCGTTGGACTTCATAAGTTGCGAGGCGATCGTCAAGGGCAGTGGGCGATGACCGTGAATGGTCCCTGGCGCATCTGCTTTAAGTTTCGAAATGGGGACGCGTTTGACGTTGAAATCGTTGATTACCATCGAGGATGACATCGATATGCAGGCCATACATCCGGGCAGAATCCTCAGGCGCGAATTGAAGGCTCGCAATCTGTCGGCCAATCAATTAGCTTTGGCTTTGCGCGTTCCATCCGGGCGAATCACGTCGATGCTAAATGGAAAGCGTTCTATCACTCCCGATACAGCACTTCGCTTGGCGCGATACTTTGGCAGCTCGGCACAGTTTTGGCTGAATTTGCAGACCCGTTACGACCTCGTGACGACCGAGGCAGAGATCGGTGAGCGAATCAAGGCCGAGGTTGTTCAGGCGACGTAACGAAGCTTCGTGGTCTTTTGAAATGGGATGAAGTCCGCGGCGTAGATCCTTCGGTCGCCTAGGCTCCCTCAGGATGACAACTTGCGACTAGCCGGCGAGCGAGCCCTTAGTGCTCGGCACGCCGGTCATGCGCGGGTCCGATTCCAGAGCCATACGCAGGGCGCGGGCGGTGCATTTGAAGATGGCTTCGCTGATGTGGTGGCTGTTCGTGCCGTAGTGGACGAGGATGTGCAGATTGCACAGGGCGTTGCCGGCGAAGGCATTCCAGAATTCCAGAATCAGCTCGCTGTCGAAGTCACCGATTTTCGCTGCGGGGATATCGACGCGGTAGGCGAGCGCCGAGCGGCCGCTGAGGTCGATCGCCACGGTGGCGAGTGTCTCGTCCATTGGCAGCGTGAAGTGACCGTAGCGGCGGATGCCGGCTTTGTCGCCGACAGCTTGCTTTAGCGCTTGGCCCAGGCAGATGCCGACGTCTTCGACCGTATGGTGCTGATCGACGTGCAGGTCGCCTTCGGCATGGACCGAGAGGTCGGTGGCCGAGTGCTTGGCGAAGAGCGTCAGCATGTGGTCGAAGAAGCCGACGCCGGTGGCGATGTCGGCCTGGCCGGTGCCGTCCAGGTTGAGCTGAAGCCGAATGTTGGTTTCGGCGGTTTTACGGTCGATCTTTGCGGTTCGTGCCATATTACTTACCGGAAAAAGAGCTTCTATCGTCATCGTAGCACTGCGGGAAAGTGGCCGCGAGGGCGGACGATGGTCTGGTTCGGCAAAGACACGATTGAGCGCCGGAAAGTTCTGATCAGTCGAATTCTTCCGCACAATCGGCGAGGACCGGCGAGTGACGGCTGTGGAGGGCTCGCACGGACTGAAGTCCGTGCCACTTAGCACTTAGTCGGCCCAGTCGAGGCCGGTTTCCTTGCGGATGCGCTCGTCGAACTCGCCTAAAAGCCCCCCGATGACGTCCCAGCCAGAAGGGCGGCGGACTTCGATGTCGCCCTGGCGGTTGACGCGGACGATCGTGTGGTCGTTGACGCCAGCCGTGGCAAGATCGTCGTGATGCAGCTCGTCATCGGCTACGATTTTTTCGAGCGTCGCGCCGGTCATTTCGATGAACGACATGTGGTAGCTTCCTTGATGCGCATCACGAAAGAGACAGAATACAAAGCTTCATTCTAGCGTGTCGATCGTGTGGTGTCAGCAGGAGCGATCCACGGGTAGTGATATCGCTTAGGAGCGACTCAAGAATAACTTCCCGATTTTCGGAATAACCACGGAGACACGGAGAGCACGGAGAAGAAATCCAGGAGGAATAGAAACACTAATCCCCACTAATATCAACGATCAAAGAAAGAGACTATTTTTCTGCCTCATTCTTGATTCTGATCGATTCGTGGCGATTCATGTTCTTCTGTCTCTACTCCTGTCTTCTCTGTGTCCTCCGTGTCTCCGTGGTGAATTCTATCCGCCGAAGTTGCTTTTGAGTTATCCCTAAGCCGTAGGATGGACAGGATTGTCCGCCCTACGTGTTGGAATTGTTGTTATAGTGTCCAACCCGGAGCGACGGAACGGATTTTATCTGCAAGTTTGATGAGCGTTGCGACATCGAGTTGCTCGGTACGGGTGTCGGCAGCGAAGCCCATTTCATCGAGCAAAGCGTCGACTTGTGGTTTGTTGAGATGCCGTTTCAGCGCGGCGACGACGTTGGCACGAAGGAACTTGCGGCGGTGAAGGAAGAGCGCCTTCGTGATCTGGTGAAAGAAAGAGAGATCGGCGATGCGGGAACGGAGCTCTGGATCGACGACGATTTTCAGAATTGCCGATTTGACTTTCGGCGCTGGCCAGAAGACCGAGGGGGGCATGATGCGCACGATCTCGGTCGTGCATTGGCTCTGAATCCAGACGCTCAGCGCGCTATAGTCCTTTGTCGACGGTAAAGCGGTGATCCGCTCGGCCAACTCTTTTTGGATCGTGACGGTCATCGAGTGGGGGACGTATCGCGCCAGCAGCAAATTCGAGAGCAGGGGAGTGGCGATGTTGTAGGGCAGGTTTGCCACGAGTTTGAGTCGCCGGCCCGGGGCGGCAGATAGTTGCTCGCCGATGGCGTCCATCACGCGGTCGTCGATTGAGTTCTTGTTGCGGAGAGCATCGAGCTTAAGCATCGTCACGTTGGGCAGATCGATGAGTTGTTCGCTGGCCAACTCGAAAAGGTGACCGTCGATTTCGACCGTGACGACGGCGGCAGCCTGGGCGGCCATCGTGGCGGTGAGCGAACCGGTGCCCGTGCCAACTTCGAGGACGACATCATCGCTGGTGAGATCGGCGGCACTGACGATCAAATCAACGAGGTTGAGATCGATAAGAAAATTCTGCCCATGCCGCGTGGCGGGGCGGATGCCCATTTCGCGGAAGCGCTCGAGGAGGAATGTCTTGGTTTGGCGGGGCATGGGAAGTCAGGTGTCAGGTGTCGGGTGTCGGGTGTCGGAGGAGGGCGATGAGTGGGTTAGTTGGGATTGGACGTATTTGGCGAGGACGTCGGTTTCGATGTTGACGTGGTCGCCGGGGTGGCGGCTTCCTAGTGTGGTAACGGAAAGGGTATGGGGGATGAGGGCAACGCTGAAGCGCTGGTCGTCGACATCCACTAGTGTGAGGCTGACGCCATCGACAGCGATCGATCCTTTGCTGGCCATTTGGGCGAGTTGGGCGGCAGGGGCGCGGAACCACATTTTGCACCAGTCGGCGTCGTCTTCGCGGGTATCGACCGTGGCCAGCGCGTCGATGTGACCGGTGACGTAGTGGCCGCCGATAGGGTCGCCCGCGCGGAGCGATTGTTCGAGGTTGACTTTCGAGCTGCCGGCGAGTTTGCCGAGATTGGTTCGCGAGAGTGTTTCCTCGCCGGCTTGAAAGGATAGTCGATCGTCGTCGATGCCGACGACCGTGAGGCAGCAGCCGTTGATCGCGATGCTGTCGCCGAGTTTGGCTGCGGCAGCGATCTGTGGTTCACGGATCGTGATGCGAACTCCGGGTGGCTCGGGAACAACGTCGATGACTTCCGCCAGGGCTTGGACTAAACCGGTGAACATGGGCGGGTAGGTCAGGCCGTGCCTGACAAATACAGGTGTCAGGCACAGCCTGACCTACGAGATGTCAAAACAACGATTCTTCTTGAGAGCGGCGGTTCCAAGCGAGGTGCCAGAGAAACTTGATCGGCGGCCAGCATACGAAGGCGACACAAAGCAGCGGGATCGCGTAGTTCCATACGATCAGGATAGCCATCAAAGAGAACACGATCGCGATGAGCTGGGCGAAGGATCGTTGGCCGCGGACGAATTGCGTAAGAGGGTGAGGATAAGGGAGCCGCGAGACCATCAGGATCGAGATCACGAGGGCGAAGATGGGCACGAGGCGCTGCATCCAGAGATCGTAGAGCCGAAAGTTTTCGTTGGTGAAGACAGCGTTTTCGTTGCGGAGGGAATACGACAGGATGGCGAAGGAGCCGATGGCGGCGGCGGCAGCGGGAGTCGGCAGGCCGGCGAACATCGTGTGGTCGTCGTCGGTGTCGCTTTCGA
>CAZGMU010000360.1:0-5014 GCA_964526975.1 uncultured Planctomycetaceae bacterium | reverse complement strand
GGCGGCAAGGCGAGCCACCTCCTGCGAGCGAGCCATGATAAGCACCTGCAACTCGTTCGATGCGTCCGCAGGTCCGAGATAAACCAGGGTTCCCACGCGCTTCGTGCTCCATCGATTTTCCGCGGCCAGCGCGGCAACGATTTCTTCGACTGTTGCCCCATCGATATCAAGGCTTATTCGTTTGCCAGGATCGATCCGGCGATCGACAAAAATTGCCTCGTCAAACAAATCGCGCAAGCGTTTCATCGCATCACGCAATGGAACACGTTGCCAATGAATTGTCGCCGTGCGACGAGGTGTTCTTTTGGGCTCGTGGGAGGTGACGGGCGAACGTGCAGATCTGGGTGTTTTGCGGCCCTCATCACCACTCTGGCCCTGCACGTTGCCTTTCAAGCCACTCGCCGCCGCGAGGACAATAATCGTGAGCAGTAACTTACCGCGTAGTGAGATCAAGCGTCCAAGCCCTGTCAAGAGTTTTGATTGTCGTATCGTTAGCTTCATGCCAGCATGGACTAACAAAAAAGAAAACATTTTTGCATTGGACAATTCCAAATGACAAACACAAAACTAATTGCCGGTTTTTCGGCGATTTTATGCGTTCCTCTTGCGTACCATTATATCGTCCTCCCCCTCTCTGGAATAATGCGAGAATAATCGATCTCAATATTCTCGTTCCGACAATCGTTTTTTTCGTTGTGCTTCGTTCAATTGTGATTAAACTCAACGCTAGAGATTGGCGGGATGACAGGCCAAACTCGATCGCCTCCCAAAATGGGAGCGGCACTTTTCGCCTGTAGTTCTACACGAATGATTCGCACCGAGCCGCTGGCTTGGGTCTCATGGAGCGGAGCGTCTGTATGGCTCCGTGTCGACTGGGAATAGAGAGCTTGCAACACCGCGAGAACGGGCGTTTTCGTGGCTATTGGTTTTCTCCTCGAGCTGACTGCTTTGGGCCTGTTGTAACGGAGTCAAAAGTCGTGGACCCTCGTCGATTGCGCACCCCGGTTCTGGTGATCTATTACAATCGCTATCTGACCAATAGCGACTACGCGATGTTCATGAAGCGCGTGGCGCGTCGCTATACGAACCCAACGCTCGAACGGCTGGTCAGCGTCGGTGACCATATCACCCGCCGCGCCGCCGTGCTCTCGCTGAGCCTGATGGGCGACTACTCGTCGAACGCCGTGCTCGGCCGCGCGTTGGTCGACCGCGACCGCGGTGTCCGCACAATCGCCGAAAGCGGCATCCGCGAGCTGTGGTGCCGCATCGGCACTCGCCAGCAACAGGAAATGCTCCGCGAGGTTTCCGACTTGAACGATCAGCGGCTGCATACGCAGGCCGCACGATTAGCCACCGAGCTGATTCACAGCTCGCCCTGGATCGCCGAAGCGTGGTGCCAACGCGGCACCGCCCACTATCACTTGGGCCAATACGACGCAGCGATCCGCGACTGCCACCAGGCGCTCGAGATCAATCCGTATCACTTCACCGCGGCGGCGGGCATGGGACAATGCTACATGCTGCAAGACAACCCCGTCGCCGCGTTGGAGGCTTTTCGCCGCGCGCTGCGATTGAATCCTGGCCTTGAAGAGGTGCGGGCGCAAGTTGTGCGACTACAGCGGTCGCTCAAGAAGGATTAAAAGCAGATTTCTTTTTCGCGTTGATTGAGCGCGTGCTGGTAGGAGATTGGGCGTTGCCGCCGACGCTAAATCTCTTTGGCGCCAACAAGGGCGCGCAATTCGGTGGTCTACCGCACCAATCGCCCACGTGGAATTCCCATCGCTTGCCGCACGCCGATTGCGTACTTCTGCGGATTCGCCGTGAACTGCTGCAGCGTTGCCTCGCTGGCAAACATGTAGAACAAGCCGTCGTAATCGAGGCTGTGCTCGCGTTTGCCGGGAACCTGCTGCTTGTGATCCAGCGCCATCACTGGGTCCATGCCAGAGAGGGCCGGAGTGTAGCGGTCGGGATCGGTCCAGAACTGCCTCTGTTCCTCGGCAGTTGCAAACCAATAGGTGCGACCACGGTGAACCACTCCATAACGCGGATCGCCGGCAACCCAACGCCACGAATTACGCATGCTTACGGGGCAATACCCATCGAAGCCAAGCGGCGGAGATCCCTGTGGCAACATACGCGGATCAGGCACGGCATTGGCAACAGGCGGCGGGCTCTGTGCGGCAACGTTATTAGGCAAACCAGGCTGCGTCGCGGCTATCCCAGCGCCAATTCTAGCCGCCTGGTACTGCGATGGATCGTAGCCAAGCGGGGCCGTTTGGGCTGGCACCGGAGTTGAGTTCATCGGTTGTTGCGGGGCGGCGGGTGTCGTCGCGGTCAGCCCCGTGTAGGGATTATTGATTTGCTGCGCAGGCACGGGTGGAACGGCAGCCGGCTGCTGAGCCGGAGCGGCAGACGTTGCCAGTGCTGGTTGTCCTTGGCTGGGAATAGCCGCAACGTTAGCGGCGGTGCTTGCCTTAACCGGCTGACCGACCGGAGTTACCGAAGCCACCGGCATGGCCGGCGTGGCGGCCGTAGCTGGCGTGAGCGGTTGCTGCGGTGCAACAGCTTGCGTCGCAGCCGGTACGTGTAAATTCGCATAAGCCGCGTTAAGCGACGATGGCATGGGCGCGCCGGCCGCGGCCCTGTCAAACGCCTGTCCAGACTTTGACGCGTATTTTCCCGCAGATGCCGTCACCTCCGCCACGTAAGCCGCGGGCGTCGGCGGGCTGACCAGCTTGGCAACCATCTGCCCATCGGGCGTGATAATCACGTCGGTCGGCACGCGTGTAATTCCATACCAAGTGGCCGTAGCTGAGTTCTCGTCGGCGTTGAGCTTTACGGGCACGAACTGTGTCTCAATCGCGCCAGCCACTCCCGGCTGGTTGAATACGTTTTGGTTTAGCGCCATGCAAGGCCCGCAGGTGGGCGTCCAAAAATGGACGAGTACCAGACGGTTGGTTTCCTTCGCGACGACTTTGGCCGATTCCAAGTCTTTGTGCCAGTGCATGGCCTCTTGCTGAGCGAACGCCGGCGATACCAGCAATGCACTCAATGCCAGGATAAGCGGCGGCCAACGGTGTCGCATGGATCGGTCCTTTGCGTCGAAGTACTAAGCACGAAAGGTGGACTGGCCCGCCTCTTGCGCACCCTCGCTTCCGTTATCGGCGCCCGTGCAAGGCGACTTTGGTAAAACTTGACGATTCTGCCGATCATGCCGCTCAAGCAGACTCTTATCGATGTGCTGCCGGGGATTCTTTCCCCCTGGACAGGCTCTCCAAACATGGCCCTAAATCCCTGTACAGTACGAGTCTTTTCGCCATTCACGGGGGCAGCCGTGCCGAACTCGCGGATTTTCTGGCGATTTTCCCAGCTAGCAGTTGATCCGGCGCTTGACAGCAACCGACATAAAGGTAAGAATACGCATGAGTTGATCGTCTTGCCGGCTATCCGGCAGGTTCTTCCGGCCGACCTGACAATGTGGCATTAGCCGCTTGTTAGGAGGCACGCTTTGGCTGCCGGCAGCGTAGCAGTTTACTATCTGCCCTAGCCAAAGGCCGCTTCCTTCGCCCGCAGGATTTATCTTGGCGCGGAGGGCTATCCGTCGGAGCCTTGGCCCCGGGAACTCGAACCCGTTCGACACCCGACCAATACATTCACGGCAGACAAGACGCTAAGCGTCTGCCAGAAGACTTTTACTGCCCGGTGATGATTGCCCGCTCGTGGTGCAATCGCGACGGCGGTTGTGCGAAATAAATAGCCATTTTTCGCTAGCGCGTGGGTGCCACGCGCGCACCAAAGGATGGAGACAGGTCGCTAGAGAAGCCCTAGGGCCCTCGAGGCGACACAACAATTTCAACCAGCGCCTCTAAGCCTGGTTCGTTTAACTGGATGAGCGTCCTGCGGCCACATGCCGTACTTCGATCTCACGCATTCTGATTTCTTTTTTACGCCCGCGCGCGATCTCTATCGCCGTTGCGGGTCATAAAGGTTGAGGCTTTGAGTTACATGGCCAAACGAAAACGAGGGGGCGGCGGTGGAGGCGGTGGCGGTGGCGGTGGACGCTATCGCGACAACAACAACCGCCAGGGTGGCGGCGGCGGTTACAATCGCGGCGGGGGCGGCGGTCAAGGCCAAGGCCGACGCAATCGCGGCGGACGCCGGCGCAATTACAACAACCAGCAAAACGACCGCCAGGATCGCCAGGACTACGAACCAAGCGAAAATGGCGACTCTCTGCCGCTCGCCCCCGGCTCCCGCGTGCTCGAAATGCACCCCAACGGTTACGGTTTCCTCCGTAACCCCGGCGCGAACTTCACCCGCGAACGAACCGATCCATTCGTTCCCGGCACGATGATCGAGAAGTTCCAGCTCCGCGAAGGCGTTCTGATCACCGGCATGGTGCAACGTCATCGCCGCGGCCAAGGCCCACGCCTGAAGGAAATCCTCGACGTCGACGGCATCTCGCCTGAAGATTACACCAAGGTCAAATCGTTCGACGAACTGACTCCGATCAATCCGGAGGAATGGCTCCGCCTCGAAACCGGCCAGCAGCCCGTTTCCACGCGCGTCATCGATCTGCTCTGCCCGCTCGGCAAAGGGCAACGGGCACTGATCGTCGCTCCGCCCCGCACCGGCAAAACAGTGCTTATTCAACACATCGCCAATGGCATCACGACCAACTACCCCGACATTACGGTCGTCGTGCTCCTGGTCGATGAACGGCCCGAAGAAGTCACCGACATGCAGCGCTCGATCAACGGTGAGGTTTTCGCTAGCTCGCTTGATCGCGACGTTGAAAGCCACGTTCGGCTGGCTCAACTCGTTGTCGAGCGTTGCAAGCGCCTCGCTGAGATGGGCAAAGACGTTTTCATGCTGCTCGACTCGATCACACGCCTTGCCCGGGCGTTCAACAAATGGGTCGGCAACACTGGCCGCACAATGAGCGGCGGCGTCGATATCAAAGCGATGGACATTCCGAAGAAACTCTTCGCCACGGCCCGCGCCTTCGAAGAAG
>CAZGMU010000359.1:3565-5074 GCA_964526975.1 uncultured Planctomycetaceae bacterium | reverse complement strand
GGTTGCCCTGCTGATGGCGCTGGTGATTCGTAGCTCGGGGCCGCCGGAGTTGTGGCTCAAGGCGCTGGCCGCGGCGCTGCTTGGTCCGCCGCTGGCGTGGGCTGGTTATACATTTCTGCGTGACCCCGAGTTGGAAGCTTACTCTGGGATGGGGCTGGTCATTCGCGCGATTATCTGCGGGCTGGTCTATGCGCTCTTGTGGGGTGTGTTTTGGTTCCTGGGAGATCGATTCTTTGGGCCGGACGCGATGAAGAAGGGCCTGGAGATTTTCCAGATGATCGTACTGGTGGTGCCTATCTTCGCGGCCGGGACACTGGCGGCGTTTGCGTCGTTCGACCTGGAGCCGGGGAGCGCGTTTTTTCATTGTGCGCTTTATTTTGCGGTGACGGTGTTGCTGCGGTTGGTGGCTAATTTGCCGGCCGTGCCGGGTTTGGGGGGTTCGTGATGCGAGCCAATGCGGTTCGATTGCCACAAAAAACGCGAACAGGCACGAAAAACGTCAGCAGCATTTTCTTGCTTTTTTGTGTTTTTCGTGGCCTACGAATAGTCTGGTACTTGTGAGCTCCATTTACGACATCCCGGAGATTGGCCGCTGGCAGGCGTCTGGTGGTCGGGTGCGGATTCCGCCGGGGGTCGATGTGCCGCTGACGAACCGCGTGCGGCGGCTCGTTGATTCGGCGCCGTTTCGGCGGTTGGCCAATATCAGCCAGCTTGGGCTCGTTCGGTTGATCTACCCGGCTGCGAATCATACGCGGCTGGAGCACTCACTCGGCGTGTTTCTGGCGGCGATCGAGTATCTCGATCGGCTGGCGGCTGACGAGCGATTCGCGGCAGCGGTCGCGCCGAAGGATGCGGAATTGCTGCTCGCGGCCGCCCTGCTCCACGACATTGGTCACTGGCCGTTTGGGCATCCGATCGAAGACTTGGGGCTGGCCACGCTGCCGGAGCACGAAGAGCTGGCGCTGCGTGATATTATGAGCGGGGAGATCGCGGCAACACTGCGCGATGACTGGGGGCTCGATCCAACGGATGTTTCGAACTTGATCGCAGGCAAAGCGGAAACACCGGCACGGCGGATTCTGAGCAGCATCTTGTCGGGACCGATCGATGTCGACAAGATCGACTATCTGATGCGTGACAGCCTGCACGCCGGTGTGCCGTATGGGCAGCACTTCGATCGGCGCCGGCTAATTGGCAGCTTGTGCCTGAACGAAACGGGCGATGCGCTCGCGATCACCGATAAGGGCAAGACCGCGGCCGAGATGATGGTCTTCGCGCGGTATGTAATGTTCAGCGAAGTGTACTGGCATCATGCGGTGCGTTCGGCGACGGCGATGCTGCAACGGGCCTTTTATTTGCTGCGTGATCAGTTGGACATCGACCAGATGGTGACGATGACCGAGCAGCCGTGGATTGATGCGATGTTGGCCGCTGGTGGCAGCTCGCCGGCGGGAGTGTTGCTCGACGGTTTGTTCGGCCCGAAGCGGAGCCTGTACAAGCGGCTCGCTC
>CAZGMU010000359.1:0-3555 GCA_964526975.1 uncultured Planctomycetaceae bacterium | reverse complement strand
TACTTTGAGGAGTCGGAGATGTATCGGCGGATGGCTCAGCGGCCGTATGCCGAGTTGGTGAAGTTTTCGGAGCGGATCGCGGCTGGGTTATCGCGGGCGATGGGCGAAGCGGTCGCGCCCCATGAGGTGTTGGTCGACGCGCCGCCGGCGAAGCTGGAAGTCGATTTCAAGATCGATGTGTATTTTGCGAAGCAGGATGTGTATCGACCGCTGGGTGATATTTCGCCGGTCGTGCGAACGCTGGCGCGGGAGCAGTTCGACGATTATGTGAAGCGGGTACGGGTTTTCGTTCATCCGCGGGTTGCGGGGACGCGGAAGTTGCCAGGACTGGCGGGCGTGATTGGGGCGGCGATTGAGGCGGGTTAGGACTGATTGGCTTTTTTCGATGATAGGTGCGGGTTGGTGGGAGATTCGGCGTGGCCGCCGACGCCAAGCTAAGTCTCTTGTGTTCGTTGATGAAGAGAGTCCGAATTCTGGCGAATTCAGCTACTATTTCTAGTTGGCGACGCTCATTTCGGCGTTGTGGAGCGTGTGGGCAGCGCCGCGCGGAGCGGGGACGACTTTGGTAAATTCCGCGGTAGGCTCGCGGCGGTTGGCTTGTAGTTGGTGGAACTCGGCCAGGTAGTGTGTCACGGTCTGCTCGCTGAGCATGCCTTCGGTGACGAGCACCTCAGCCAAAGGACGCTTGCGATTGGCTTGCAACATGAGGAGCTGCATCAGTTCGCTACGGGTCATCAGCGACATTTCGATGGCCAGCTCGCCGAATCGGACGCCGGGCGCGCGGCGCTGAGCGTGCAGCACTTGGAAGATGTCGCGAGGCGAGATGATTCCCTCTTCGAGCGCAAGCTGCCCGACGCGCGGCAAGGTGGCAAGCTGCGCTTCGAGCGCGGCAACCAACTGGTCGGCGGAGATGATCCCTTTTTTCTTCAAATACAAACCGAACTGCATGGCAGCTCCCGACGACACGGGCCACTTTTGAATTTCTGAAGCGTAGGTTGAGAGTGCGCGTAGTGCCAATTCCGGTCGTATGGGTTGGCACGCGTGACGGGGTTGTATCGATTGCCAAGTGAAGCCGTGCGCGGACGAGCCGGCGCACTGCAGTTGGGTCGAGGATAGCGCCGACAGAAAGCTTGGGTTGCCCTGCTCTTGCATTGCCGAAAAGTCGAGCTAAACGGCAAGCGATTGGACAACGGATAAGTGATGGCTAACGTGGCTGGTGGCTTGATGCGAATTTCTGAGCATCGTGCCACGACCTACGTCGAGCGCCTTACCGTACGCACACGCGGCGCAACCCACCATTGATTTCGTTCGCACCAGGCTTTTTTGCTGTCAAGCTTTATGCTCTGCGGATTCTATGCCGATGACACAAACTGGTCGGACATCAGCGTTCCGACCGGCTTGCATTGGACGTGGGCCGGAACTATTTGCCTGATCGGATTGGGGCCCATCGAGACACTTGTGCCGAGGCATCGAGCCCCTGCTCGACCTGGCACCACTGGCCAATGCCCGCCACACCCGCTCACTACCTGCTGTATACCGAGGCGACCTGCTCTGCCGACCTGGCCCCACGCTGGAAGTTCACGTTGCAATCGGCCGACGGCGGAGAGGAGCTCACGGCCGACGATTCGGAACTCAACTCGCGCACCAGCCGCTTGGAACTACTCGCTGTGGTTCGCGGCCTGGAGGCGATCGACCAGCCGGCACGAGTCACGCTGCTTACCGATAGCCGCTACGTTAGCCGGGGCATTCGCCGGCAGCTCAACCAGTGGCGCGAAGACAACTGGCAATGGGAGCGGTTCGGAGAAATGGTTCCGATTCGCGACAAGGACCTTTGGCAGCGAGTCGACCATGCGTTGAAGTTTCACCAAGTCGAATGCTGCGATTGGCAGGCCGCCGGCCATAGCGGCCAAGAGCCAGTGGGCACCGGCTCGGCGTTGTCGACGGCGATGGCCTCGCTGCGACGCGGCATTTTGACGCCACTTTCGGCGTTCTGGCCGACGACATTTACTCGGGCCGCTTAACCCCACACAATACACCGCGTCGTCAGTGAAGGTTGCTGCGGCGGATGGATCGGATTGAAAGGACGAATCGTGCAGACACAGCTTCCCCTCCACTCGATTGCCCCAGTGGTTTATGGCTATCATGAGAATCCGTTCGAGGTGCTGGGCCCGCACGAGGTCGAGCAGAACGGCCGGCGGGCGCTGGCGGTGCGGGCTTACCTGCCGGAGGCCCAGCGGGCGTGGGTGGTCGATCCGGCGCATGGTGTGACGCGCCCCATGCGGCGGATTCATCCGGCGGGATTGTACGAGGCGGTTGTTGAAGAACGAGGAACGAGGGCCGAGGGACAAATCAAGGCAGATGCGTCGGCCTCTTCGACACTCGACCCTCATTCCTCGTCGCTTGCACCTTCCTACCAACTTCGCGTGACCTACAAAACTGGCGAGACCCACACCATGCACGATCCGTACGCCTTTCCGCCGATGATGGGTGAACTCGATTTGCACCTTTTGGGCGAAGGGCAGCACTGGAAGAGCTACGAGAAGCTGGGGGCTCAATTACGAACGGTCGACGGCGTGGCTGGCGTGAACTTCGCCGTGTGGGCGCCGAATGCCGAGGCGGTAGCCGTGGTGGGCGATTTCAATATGTGGGATCGTCGCAGCCATCAGATGCGGAAGCATGTGCCGGCCGGTGTTTGGGAATTATTCGTGCCGGGCATTGACGCGGGCACGCAGTACAAGTTTGCCGTGAAGCATCGCGGCGGACACGTGATCGATAAGTGTGACCCGTACGGCTATTTCGCCGAGGTGCCGCCGCGGACAGCGAACATCGTTACCGATCTGAACAGCTACAAATGGAACGACTCGGATTGGATCCATAATCGCTCGCAGCGCAATGGCCTGGACGCGCCGATGTCGGTCTACGAAATGCACCTGGGCAGTTGGCGCCGCGATCCGGGCAACCCCGAGCGGTGGCTAAGCTATGGCGAGATCGCGCCGCAACTGGTCGAATATTGCAAGAAGATGGGCTTCACGCATGTGGAGCTATTGCCCGTGAGCGAGCATCCGTTCACCGGTAGCTGGGGCTACCAGACGACCGGCTACTACGCCGCCACGAGCCGGTATGGCACCCCGCAAGACTTCATGGCGTTTGTTGACCTACTCCACCAGAACGATATCGGCGTGATCATCGACTGGGTGCCGGCTCACTTCCCGAAGGACGACCACGGCTTGCGCCAGTTCGATGGCACGGCGCTGTACGAGCACGCCGACCCGCAGAAGGGCGAGCACCCGGACTGGGGCACGTTGATCTTCAATTACGGACGCAACGAAGTGAAAAACTTCTTGCTGTCGAATGCCCTGTTCTGGCTGGACAAATATCACATCGACGGGCTGCGGGTGGATGCCGTGGCGTCGATGTTGTACCTCGACTACAGCCGCAAGGAAGGCGAATGGCAGCCGAATATGTACGGCGGCCGCGAAAACCTCGAAGCGATCGACTTCCTTAAGAAGTTCAACGAAGAAGTTCACTTGCAGTACCCGGGCGTGCTGACGATTG
>CAZGMU010000358.1:0-5103 GCA_964526975.1 uncultured Planctomycetaceae bacterium | reverse complement strand
AGTAAATGCTTACGCCAACTCGCTCAAAGACGTTGGTAAGTCTGCGAGGACGATTCAGGCTGCTCTGGCGGCAATTAAGTCCTTTTCTAAGTGGCTGGCAAATAACCACAAGCTGCCCCGAGATCCTCTGGCTTCCGTACGAAAGCCGAATCCAAAGGTAGATCGGCGCGTAGAACGACGCATGCTTCTACCAGAGGAGTGGGACCGACTGAATGCGGCGGCGATTTCTGGCCCATTCCGGTTCGGCATGTCGGGCACCGAGCGAGCATTGCTGTATCAGACCGCTATCACGACAGGGCTCCGCTCGAACGAGCTCCGTGACCTCACCCGGCGCCAGCTGGTGCTGGATGGGTCTACGCCCTACGTACTCGCCAAGGCAGCGACTACCAAGAATCACAAGAATGCCCAGCAGTTCATTCCCCATGATTTAGCTGAGAGCCTTCGCCAGCTCGTTGCGAGTAAGTTGCCAAACGCCCATGTGTTCAATTTGCCCCAGCCCACCGATATGGCGGACATGATTCGCCAGGACCTCTCAGATGCTCGCAGAGCTTGGCTACGCGAGTCTCTGTTCGACCTCGACATCTACATTGCTCGCGAGCAGAGCGATTTCCTCGCCGAGCAGAATCATTCTGGTGAGGTCCTGGATTTCCACGCCCTTCGTCACACCTGTGGTGCTTGGCTGGCCCGAGCCGGCGAACAGCCCAAGGTGGTGCAAACCGTGATGCGGCATTCGTCCATCACGCTAACACTCGACACCTACGGACACTTGTGGCCTGGGCAAGAAGCACAAGCTGTACAACGGATTGCCGATATTATGGGCCGGGGTGTTGAACAGCTGGCCGCCACGGGGACTTGTGATACGACGGCAAAAAGGCGCAGCGCTGCGCGCAGCAGTTGGGATGCGACACGGTGCGCGGATGGTGCGACTCAATGCGACGAAATACCGATACAGCCAATGTCTGAGGACCACGAAAACCGCTTGAATTTAGCGACTAGATTCACCCCCGTGCGATCCGGTACAATACCGTGCTACCAACAAGCTCCCTTAGCTCAATTGGTAGAGCAATTGACTCTTAATCAATAGGTTGATGGTTCGAGCCCATCAGGGAGCACTTAGACTTACGTCGATTGAAAATTGGCCTGTCACAGACGTTGTCACAGTTGCAACGCTTCTCAGACCAATAATAAAGCCCCCAGGCAGTGTCACCTGCCTGGAGGCCCGCGAACCTTTCAGCTCGCCTTGGTGTTCTATTTCGCCAATGCTGAAAGGTTTCAACAAATGTCGATTAAGCATCCCCAGCCGTGGTACCGGCAATCCCGTGGTGTGTGGTACGTCACTCTCGAAGGCCGCCAGCATAATCTCGGCCCTGACAAAGCCAAAGCGTTCGAGCGCTATCACCAGTTGATGAGCATGGAGCCCGAGCAACGTCTCGTCGGGAACACAACTGCCGAAGTCCTCGACGCGTTCCTTGAGTGGTGCAAACTTCACCGTGCCAACCGCACCTACGACTGGTATCTCCGCCAATGTCAGGGCTTTCTGAATTTCCTGCCACGCGGACTGCACGTCGAACAGTTGAAGCACCATCACCTGCAGCGTTGGATTGACTCGCATAGTTCATGGACCTCCGGCGGCAAACGCAATGCGTGCACTGCCATCAAAGCCGCGCTCAATTGGGCAGCCAGTCAAGGCTACATCGACCGCTCGCCGATCCAGCGATTTCGAAAGCCCCCGGCAGGCGGACGCAAGCAGGTTATTACCGACGCCGAGTTCAATGCGATTCTCGCAGCGACGCGCGACCCAGCTTTCCGCGACCTGCTGCACCTCGCACGAGAAACTGGCGCCCGAGCGCAAGAACTGTTGCGAGTCCACGCCAGACACGTCGACTTTGCTAACCGGCGTTGGGTGTTTCCGGCAGAGGAAGCGAAAGGCGGAAAACGGCCACGAATCATTTACCTGACTGACACTGCGCTTGCACTCACCAGGAAGTGGATACGTCGCTACCCCAGCGGCATCTTGTTCCGCAACACACGCGGCAAACCATGGACCGCAATGGCCGTGGGCTGTCGCTTCTACACGATCAAGAAAAAGCTTAAGAAGCGATACTGTCTCACCAACTTCCGGCACACTTTTGCGACGAATGCGCTTAAGAAAGGCTTGGACTCTCTTGTCGTTGCCGAACTTATGGGGCACGCGGACACTAACATGTTGGCGAGAACGTACGCGCATATCGGGCACGATCCTATCTACATGCAGCAGGTTGCTGCGCGTGTTACTGGGTAAGGTGTTTCAGACGAACCGGACGCGAGGGCAGGGAGGCCCCAGCGTTTCCGGTCTCGCGGCTATCTTCCGTGTACGCCGTCAAATCTTCTTCTAAGACTCGGATCGCGCCGCCTTTGACGCCAAACCGACAGGCTTTAAGCCGGCCAGAGTTGATAAGTTGATAAACGAACGTCCTGCTAAGGCGTAAACGCGCAGCAACCTCTGCCACTGTGAGCAACATGAGAACCTACCCTTGTGAATGCGCAAGATAGCCTTCACGCCGTGAAGGCAGCGACTTTGAAATTCACCGGGAGTTGTCGCAGGTGGAAGGGCTCCTCACGAGTCCCTCAAATGTTTCCCACCATACTAAACAGTATGTCTCTTCTGCGACGGGTAGGTAGTTTGTTATTGAGAAATGGACTACCGGCAAATCAACAAATTATTTCTTGAACCTTGTTGTTACGTCGAATCGCGACGCGCGATTAAGCGTACACCATGTACGCCTAGAGCATACTAGGGACTCATAATTCAAGATTCAATAGCTGACGAAGTTTTTTTTCAAAATTCTTCCCTAGCAATGCTGTCACTCTTCGCTTGATTCAGAACGGAACTTGCTCGACCTCCAGTGTCGGTGAGGAAACGAACGCGCGACGGACGCCGATATGGTAACTCGGTACGTCCTCGACCATCACGCGATAACTCCCAAACTCCGCGTCGTCCGTCTCATCAAAGCTAAACACGTTCGTTGCACCGCTCGCTTCGTAATCGTCGATTTTACGCTGTAATTTATCCAGCCATTCGCTTTCATTCTCTGGCAACCATCGCGCTAACGCATTGACTGTGTGCTGCATCAGCGATTGTGTGTTACGAACCGCACCAGGCGTGAGCGCCGCAACGGACAACGCCGCAGAAACGAGCCTTTTCCCCGCCTTGGATCGATCCACCGGCTTTTTTTCTGCCCGAATTAGCTCGACCGCTTCCTGATCGATCCAACTCTTAAAACCGTTGACGACCGTTTCACTCCAAAGAGACGAGGTAGCGGCTTTTGATTGATTATTGTTTTCGCGATCGACTTCCGTTTCTGTAATCCGAAAAAACGTCGTCGTCAGGTACTCCATAATCGCACCAAGCTTACCGAAAACCTCCTCCACCGTGCTGCATTCACTCCATTTTTTCTTGAGCCACCCGCCGCCGACTTGAAATTCCGCGCGAGCCGCCTTTTCGGGTTCAACACCCCAACGCCTTTCAATTAGAACATACCGCTTTAATTCAGCATCCTTTGCGTTGTTCTTTAATTCGTCGATCTTGTCGTATACGCGGAAATAAACAGAATCATTCTTGCGACTGCCAACACCGACGCCATTCCATTGGCCGTCCGCTTTCTTCCAGAATTGCGTTGCCGTTGCACGGCCGACATAACAGCCTCCCATAATCGCCTCTACGAATGGCGTCACATCGATCCCCGGCAAGTCTAGGCAAAGATCGATACGAGTTACGTGGGTGCGGCCTACAACCACGCCTAACGCTTTCAGCGTTGCGACAGCTTGATTCCATGCGGCCCAATGGCCGTCACGCATCAGCTTGAGCGAACTTATCTGAACCTTCGCTACATACTCGCCGCCTGACGAGGCGCGACGCAGAGCATACGTTATGCCATCGTATTCACAGACGTAGTGAAAGAAGGTGCGGCCCCAGCGGAAACCCTTTTCCCGAACAACTAGCGTTGCACCCAGGACAGGGACACTACGCTTACCCTTGCCAGAGGCCGCATTTTGCCAGGCTTCATCCAGCAGCCTATCGAATTCGCCGTAGACACTTTCATAGTGCCCCCAACAGGTGACCTCCAGGTAATCCACACCGCCCGACACTTGCCAGGGAAGTGTATTACTAGTTTGTATGCCCGTATTACCAGACAGGGCGGCTTCGCCACTTCGCTCCGCTCGCTGAGGGACGCTCGCTCCGCTCAGCGGCTTGCCGCCAGCCTCACAGTACCAATCGCCTAATAACGGTTGCATTGCTTGCTGCTGTTCTTCTTGCGACTCTTCCCAGGGAGTAGGCATCTCGTCGTATGGATTGAAATCATATTCCATTGCTTTATTCCTATTGAACGAACGACCAGGATTAAAAACATTCAGGTTTGTTCGCTAGCATTAACGTCAGGCACTTGCAGTCGAGCCATGTTCCAGCCGCAGACGCCGCTTCACCGCTCGTTAGTCGTCGCCCCAGCCACGGGTGAGGGCGACGACTAACGAGCGGTGAGCGGCTTCCCTCACCAGCTTGCTTCCACACTCCACACAATCGGGCTCTGATCTTCAAGCGATGACCGGCTTGGCATCGCCTTGTCACAGAACCCATTGCAAACGATGAAAATCCCTGTAATCTAAGAGCATCGTTGGCAAGCTTTATTGGTTCGCGCAATCGATCAAACCCATTGTCGCCGCACAAGTTGCGACAAGTCCCAGGGCCCGGCCTCTTAATCAATAGGTTGATGGTTCGAGCCCATCAGGGAGCACTTCATAAGCTGCTGACTTGCAATGGGGTGTGGCTGTTTTGTTGCGCGTTTCGCAGGGCCTTCACAACGGCCGAACGCGGCAAGAGGCCGGCTTATTCTGCCGCCCACGCGTAGGTGACAGCTGGTCAATAATTCGGCGTAGGCGCGCGGTAATCTTCCCAGCGCAGTGATCGGAACCAAGCGATCGTTTTTTCGAGGCCGTCGCGGAGCTTCGTCGTGGGTTGCCAGCCGAGCTTTTCCTTGGCTAGGCGGATGTCGGGTTGACGGCGTGTGGGATCGTCGACCGGCAAGTCTTTGTGGATGATCTTGGCCGGTTTGCCGGTGAGTTCGG
>CAZGMU010000357.1:4877-5127 GCA_964526975.1 uncultured Planctomycetaceae bacterium | reverse complement strand
TCGGCAACTTGACCTGGCCGGCTTTGTTGTTTGTCGGATCGTAGCGTTCCCGATCATCGGCGTCGCGAGCGGCGCGCTTGATTTCGCGGTGGTCCAACCCAGCGCGGGCTAGCAACGATTCCTTCATGACCTCCTGCGAGAGGTTATCCGGCGGCGGCGGGCCGACGGCGCCGAGCTCGATCGGATCATAATCGATCCGATATTTGTGCTTGGCAACCGCCAGCATGTCGCCAGGATCGACGCCGCCGAG
>CAZGMU010000357.1:4133-4867 GCA_964526975.1 uncultured Planctomycetaceae bacterium | reverse complement strand
TGTAAATCGCGAATGTACCAGTAGCCCCCCTCGCACATGAGCTGGGCATGATGGGCCGATACGTTGGCAAAACGCAACACGATGTCGCAGCTTTCGCGACGACCGATCAAGAGTTGCTTCTTCTTTTTGGGGTCGGGAAGCGGAATCGGATCGCCGCCGCCCAGGGGAATAAGTGAGCCGTACATTTCTCTGCTCCCTTGCACATCGCAGAATAAAGAAAATAATGACGCCTGCAAAAGCAATGAGACTATCAACCTAACTCTACGTACCCACCCAATTGACGTCAACCAAACGACTTGCGATGAGCGAAACTGGGCACTCCTGGCGAGATGCTGGGCTGCCGTACTACTCGTGTAACTTCTTCCTCCAGCAACGTTTTGGCCGGCGGGTGCAGAAGGTGAGCATCGATGCCGGCTTTACCTGCCCGAACGTCGACGGCACCGTGACCACGGGCGGCTGCACGTTTTGTGATAACCGCAGTTTCAGCCCCAGCCGCCGCCTGCCACGCGCCGGGATTCGTGGGCAGATTGATCAGAGTATCGCTCGAATGCGAATGCGCTATCGGAAGTGCAACGACTTCCTGGCGTACTTCCAACCGGCGACGAACACCTACGCACCAGTGGAGAAATTGCGACGCGTGTATGAAGAGGCCTTGTCACATCCGCAAGTTGTTGGTCTCGTGATTGGAACGCGACCGGACTGCGTGCCGAATGATGTCCTTGAGCTGTTGGAAG
>CAZGMU010000357.1:0-4058 GCA_964526975.1 uncultured Planctomycetaceae bacterium | reverse complement strand
CGGCATGCAGACGATTCACGATCGCTCGCTCGATTGGATGAATCGCGGGCATCACCACGACGCAATGATCGACGCCGTGGAGCGCAGTCGCGAGCGCGGCTTCGAAATCGGCGCGCATGCCATTCTCGGCCTGCCCGGCGAATCACACGACGACATGCTCGCAACCGCGCGCGAACTCGCACGACTTGGGGTCGAGTCGGTGAAGATTCACAACTTATATTGCGTAAAGAACACAGCGCTGGCCGACCAAGTGGTAAGCGGCGAAGTAAGGCTCATGGAACGGGCCGACTACGTGCGGACACTCGTCGATTTTATTGAGCTACTGCCGCCAACAGCAATCGTCGACCGGATTAGCGGCGACGCGCCCCCGGATTATTTTGTCGGGCCTAGTTGGTGCTTGGATAAGCCAGCGGTGAAGAATGCGGTGCTGACTGAGTTCGCACAACGAGATTCCTGGCAAGGAAAGTTTTTTACTTCCGGTGGATGCGTTGCCAGTGCATAATCTCCTGTACAGGCGGTTTCAAAAACTAGCGGCGGCTGAGAATCGGTTTCGAGCTGCTGGCGGCTAAAAGCCTCAATAATAACTTCGGAAGATAGGATTCACCACGGAGACACGGAGGACACAGAGAAGACAGAAATAGAGACAGAAGAACACGAATCTACGCTCATCCATAAGAATCAAGAATGAAGCAGAACTAGCCTCTTCTTCGATCGTTGATATTGGCGGGGATTAGTGAAGATTAGCGTACCTATCCTCTTAGACTTCTTCTCCGTGCTCTCCGTGTCTCCGTGGTTATCCTGAAAATCGGGAAGTTATTACTGAATCGTTCCTAAGCAAGACAGGCTGAAGCCTGTTGTACGAGGTGGGATGAAGCCGACCGAATCTCTGGAGGTTCCAGCCATGCATCGACAAACTCGCCGTCAGTTTTTTCAAGCGACCGCCACATCGACTCTTGGAGGGCTTTTGCTGCCGAGTTCGTTGTTGGCTGAAACAACGACAAAGGCCAAGACAAAGCCTAAGTCCCAAAAGAAGCCTCAACCGACGAATGCCCCGGCGAAAGATCCATATGCCGATGCGATTCTGAAGCCAGGCCCGCCGCCGATGCCCGCGCGGGGATCGTTCACCGTAGTGGCGCTGCCTGATACACAAGGCTACAGCATGCGCGTACCGGAGACCTACATCGCGCAAACCAAGTGGATTGTCGACCAAAAGAAGAAACGCAACATTGCCAGCGTCGTGCATCTGGGCGACATCACGAACAACAATACCCATGACCAATGGAAAAATGCCGTAGCGGCAATGAATTTATTGGACAATGAGGTGCCATATTTCTTCACGCTTGGCAATCATGACTACAGCGAAAACGGCAGATCAAAAGATCGCACGACGTTTTTTCATCAATACTTTCCCCGCGAGAAGTACAGCAACCGTTCCGACTTTGGCGGCAGTTACGATCGCGAGCCGGAGCGGTTCGACAATGCTTACTACTTTTTCGATGGCGGCGATCGTGACTTCATGGTGCTGTCGCTCGAATTTGGTCCGCGCAACGATGTAGTTCGGTGGGCTAACGAGGTGGTCGACAAGCACTCCGACAAGTCTGTGGTTCTCATCACGCACGCCTTCGTTTATTACGACGACACGCGTTACGACTGGGCCAAGTACGGCCCCAAGCAAGCCTGGAACCCCCATGCTTACGCGGTTGCCGAGGCGACCAATCAGGATGTGAACGACGGGCAGGAATTGTGGGACAAGCTCGTCAGTCGACACAAAAACTTCGTGATGACGTTGAATGGCCATGTGTGCGGCGACGGCCTTGGTCGCGTCGTAACGAAGCTGGAAAATGGCCAGGAACTGCCGCAAATGCTTTGCGACTACCAAATTCGCCCACATGGCGGCGATGGCTGGTTGCGGCTGCTTGAGTTCCGCCCGGACCACAAAACAGTGTTGTCCTACGATTACTCGGTGACTCGCGACGAGTGCAACCTGTCGCCAGATGCGACGTTCGAGGTCTCGATTCCCAGTTGATGCCTGCGCAACAAATGACCTCACGAGACAGGGGTGCCATGCCCACGGCTTGGCGTGGGCATGCCGAAATACTGCCAAAACATGGCCACTCCGAGCAGTGGCCATGGCACCCAACCGGTTAGCACCGACTATCGGCCGAATGTGCGCTGCCATTTGTCGGGTGTTCTTCGGCCGATTGTCGGTGTGCCGCAGGCACAAGAGGCATTACCGGCGAACCTCCTACGGCTGCGCCGCACCGACATTCGGCCGTGGATGCCACAAGTTCTATGGCAAAGTCCTTGGCGGCCGAAAGCCGGTGCCACCCTGCGAGTCGCGCAACACTCAACTCCAGGCTCTGCTTCTCAACCCATCAACGCTATAAATGCGATCCGCCGTTTGGATGGCGCACGCGGAGGAAGTGGGTGTGCTTGTTCATTGGCAGCGCGAGCAGGCGGCGGATTTGATCAACGAGCACGCGCTCACTTTCTTTTTTGAGGGCGGCTTCCTGGGCCTTCTTACGATCGGCCTTTTTCTTGTTCATCGAGCGTTCTCTCCAGAATCGGCAGGACGACGATGTCCTTGTTGGCTTCGAGCCGGTGCTCGGCGAATATCTTCGCGATTCGATTTAGTAGCGGCTCTGCGTCCATAAGGACGTACTAGACAAGTGAACCTGAACAACGGTTCTTCTATCTATAACTATTCCGGTAAGTCCGGCTACTACGTATCTCTCTGCGATTGACTATAATTACTTTTCCCAAAGAGGGCTGGGTGATCGCCGGCTCACCACGGTGAGCGGGAGGAAAGTCCGGGCACCGCAGGGCAAGGTGGTGGATAACGTCCACCGACCGCGAGGTCAGGGAAAGTGCAACAGAAAGCAAACCGCCGAAGGGGCTGAGGGCTGGGAACTGGGGACTGGTGCGATGATCAGTCCCTAGTCCCCAGTCCCTAGCCCCTGGCAAGGGTGAAACGGTGCGGTAAGAGCGCACCAGCGGGCGGGGTGACTCGCTCGGCTAGGCAAACCCCACCTGGTGCAAGGCCAAACAGGAAGCAGAGTCGGCCCGGCTCGTTACGACTTCCGGGTAGGCCGCTGGAGACGGCGAGCAATCGCCGTCGTAGAGGAATGATCATCGCCGCATTCGTTAATTTAGCCCCCGGTCATTGACCGGGGGCTAAATGGGTGTGGAACAGAACCCGGCTTATCGGCCCTCTTTGGGACTTTTTAGTAGGTGCCGCGAGCCGAGCGGCACCATCGGCAAGGCCCGCCTTGGCTCGGCGGACCTACCAACGAAAACGCCCCGACGAAAACGCCGGGGCGATTGCGTTTGATAACCGAAATACTTTTGCAGCGCGATTAGAAACCGGAGGCCGATCGGAAGACTGGTTGATTGCTGCTAATCGGGCTGTGCTGCGGATGGGTCGCATGGCTGTTGTGACCACCCAAACTGCCCATTCCGCTACCGATGCTGGCAGTCGCGGGTTGCGACGACATCGGCTGCACGGCCGGCTTGTTCAAGCGGCTTGGTCCGCCCGAGCTGCGCTCGGTCGGGATCAGGTCCTGCTCGATCACCTGGAGCAGCTTCGAGATGCAGAGCTTGTTCATGCTAGTCCGGAGGTCGTGGGCCTCGGTCCGCAAGTACTCGTGCATGCTCTTCGGCAGCCGAACGGTGATAACCCGGGTCGGCTCGCTTTCGGTGTCGGTAGCGTTCTTTTGCTCGCGGAGCTTAACCAGCCATTTCTGGATTTGGTCGAACTCAGGGCTCTTTTCAAACGCGGTCAGGTCTTCCAGGCGGGTGAACTGACGGCGGACGACGCCATCGACACCCAGGATCTCACGGAAGAACGTGACCCAATCCGGCTCCGATTCAAAGAGCTGGCGGGCCGATTGCAGAATGGGTTGGTACTTCTCCGTCGATTGGGTTAGCACGGGATTGTCTCCTTCCAAGGTCGTGCGGAACTCCGCAGGCCAAGTGGCCCACGTTTCGGGGTCGTTATTTAGAGGGATTCTAGGAAGGCGACAAGTGCAATCAGTTATGTCGTTGCATTGCTTGCACTT
>CAZGMU010000356.1:0-5133 GCA_964526975.1 uncultured Planctomycetaceae bacterium | reverse complement strand
GACCTGACGTTTGGCTCCGAGGCGACCCCGATCCGCGTGGCTGTCACGAGCAAGAGCCGCGCCGGCCATCTCTGCGAAATCGAAGCCGTTGAGCCGAAGGTCTACGGATCAGACGACACCGAAGCGAACGTGTTTGAGTACCGGCAACGTCGGCTTGCTCGCACTAATGCATTCAACGCGGTGATGCTGATCCCGACTGGCGTCGACTGCGCCATCGGTGGTCACGCCGGCGATGCCACTCCGGCCGCTCGGCTTTTGGCCAATGTGTGCGACAACCTCGTGCTGCACCCGAACGTGGTCAACGCCTCGGACGTCAATGAGCAGACCGAGAACAGCCTGTACGTCGAAGGCAGCATCATCTGCCGTCTGCTCATGGGCACGGTCGGCCTCCGCAAAGTCCGTCAGAACCGCGTGCTGCTCGTGACCGAAGACCGCCGCGATGCTCCAAACGTGGTCGATCAAACGATCAACTGCGCCGAAGGCGCCCGCGCGACGCTCGGCATGGACATCAGCGACGTGCTGGTCCTCGAGAAAGAGCTATTCATGCAGACCGGCGTCTCCGACTCCGGCCGCGTGACCGGCCGCGTCGAGCGTTTGGGCCAGTTGCTCGACGTCCTCCGTGCCAAGCGGGGTTCGTACGATGCTGTGGCTTTGGCAACCCGGATCACTCCGCACATCGACACGGTCGAGCTACACCGCTCGTATTTTGGTGAAGGCGGCCCGAATCCGTGGGGCGGCGTCGAAGCCGTGTTGACGCACCTAATCTCGTCCGTACTCGATGTTCCCGCGGCCCACGCGCCGACGATGAGCAGCGAAGCCCTCCGGACTGAGCGATGGGGCGTAGTCGAGCCACGCAAGGCCGCCGAGGTCATCTCGACGACCTACCTGTTCTGCGTCCTCAAGGGCCTCAACCGAGCGCCACAAGTGCTCGTCGGCCCCACCGGCGTCTACGACCCCTCGGTCCTGACCGCCGAAGACATCTCCGCCCTGGTAATCCCCGACGGCTGTGTCGGTTTACCGACACTGGCAGCCGTAGAGCAGGGCATCCCGGTAGTCGCCGTACGTGCCAACACCAACCTGATGCGCAACGACCTCAAGTCGCTGCCGTTCCGGCCTGGCCAGTTGCACTTCGCGGCCAACTACTACGAAGCCGCCGGCATCCTGTCGGCCATGAAGGCAGGCGTTGCCCCGGCCACCATCGCCCGGCCGATGCAGCCCATCCGCATCGAGCGGATCGCGGGAGAGGTCGAAGTCAACGGCAAGACCAATGGCCATGCCAACGGTCACACCAATGGCCACACGAACGGCACCAACGGCAAGTCGCGCCGCACGAAGGCCCCGGTCATCGTCAACGGCAGCGATTCGGAAGTGTTCGTCGAGGTGAACGGTAAGTGACCGGCCGCGTTGATCAAGAGCGGGCTCCGATCTACGAGACGCTCACGAACTACGCCGCCTCCGGCATTTACGGGTTCCACACACCCGGACACAAATGGGGACGCTTTGCTGCCCCCGAGTTAACCGAGCTAGTCGGCAAGTCGGGCCTCGCGCTCGACTTGCCGGCCATGACGGCCACGGACAACACGTTCCACCCCACCGGCTGCGTGCGCGATGCACAGCAGCTAGCCGCCGAGCTATTCGGGGCAGGGGAGACGTTCTATCTGACGGCCGGCTCGACCCTTGGCGTAGCAACGTCGCTCCTGGCTGCCGTTCCGCCCGGTGGAGTCGTAGCCATGCCGCGCAATGTCCACCGCTCGGTCGTTGCCGGCCTGGTGTTATCCGGTGCGCGGCCCCGGTTTCTGCCCCACGGCGTTCTGCCCGAGTGTGGCGCGCTCGGCGTATCGCCAGAATCCGTAGCCGCTGCGCTCGATGCTTCGCCGAAACCCGCGGCCGTGCTCATTACCCGACCAAGCTACTACGGCGTGGCTCGCGAGTTGTCTCGCGTGGCCGACGTTTGCCATGCCCGCGGCGTGCCACTCATTGTCGACGAAGCCCATGGCGGACACCTGCGGTTTTTGCCCCCAGGCGGACCAAAGTCGGCACTGGCCTCGGGCGCCGACCTCGCAATCCAAAGTTGTCACAAAACGCTCGGCTCCCTCGTCGGCTCTGCGCAGTTGCACGTCAGCCATACCTCACTGGTATCGGCCGAACGAGTTCAGCACACATTAAACTTTCTCCAAACCACCAGCGGTAGCTACCTGCTACTCGCGTCACTCGACGTCATGCGCCGCTGGTTATGGCGCGAAGGTGAATCGCTGTTTGCTCAGGCAGTTGACGAAGCGCGACAACTCGAATCGGCCATCGATGCCATGCCCGGTCTCCGCGTGTTCCGGGCAACCGCCGACCCACGCCTAGCCGGCCATGGCCAGGATCCACTACGACTTGTCATCAACGTGTCAGGCAGCGGTTGGAGCGGCTACGAAGTCGAGCGCCACCTCCGCACCCAGTTCCAAGTCGAAGACGAAATGGCCGACTGGTTCAACGTGGTTTACGTCCTGAGCCCGCACGACGATCCAGCCGCCAAGAAACGGCTAATCGCCGGCTTGCGGTCGGTAAGTCAAGAGTCAAGAGTCAAGAGTCAAGAGCCGGAGTCTGAACCCTCAACTCTGAACTCTCAACTCTCAACCTTTCTCCTCCAGCCACCAATCCCGCCGCTCGCGATGGCCCCGCGCGATGCCGCGCTGGCGGAGCAGACGGTCGTAGCTCTTTCCCAGGCCACTGGCCGAACCTGTGCGGAAATGGTTATGTTTTATCCTCCTGGCATCCCTCTCTTAATGCCTGGAGAGACTGTTTCCGAGGAAACCATGGAAGTTTGCCGGCAACTGCTGGAAGCAGGCGCAAACCCTTACGCAAGCGATCCCACTTTCGAAACGATTCGTGTGGTTGAATGACGAAGCACGAATGACGAATGACGAATGGACCTGACATTCGTCATTTGTCATTGTCATTGGAGCATTCGTGATGTCTCGAACCCTTCCTGATCGACAGCTTCACACTAGCACCGATGCCGTGGGTCTACCTATCTCGTGGTACTTCGACCCCGAGATCCTCGAAATCGAGCGGCGGGCGCTCTTCGGCGCAGGTCCGAAATACTCGGGCCACGTCTCGATGGTCAAAAACGACGGCGATTACTTTACCCTCGGCGGTCAGCAAAAAGGTAAGCTGCTTGTGAAGAACCAGGGTCGCCCGCAACTGGTCTCCAACGTCTGCCGCCACCGGCAGGCTGAGATGCTTACCGGCTCGGGCCACGCCAAGAGCATTGTCTGCCCCATCCACAATTGGGCGTACGATCTCAACGGCTGCCAGGTCGCGGCTCCGCACTTCGGCAAGAACCCGTGCCTCGACCTCGAGCGCACGGAACTCGCCGAGTGGAACGGCATGCTTTTTACTGGCCCTCGCGACGTTCGGCACGAACTGGCCCCACTTAATAGCTGGACCGAGCTTGATACCTCCGACTATGTCTTGGAACGCGTCGACGAGGAAGAGCACGACCTCAACTGGAAGGTCTTCCTCGAAGTTTACCTGGAAGACTATCACATCGGCGCGGTTCACCCCGGCTTCCGCGTATTTGTCGACGCAGCCGACATTCGCAATGCCTTTCAGGCCGTCGGCGGCGATCGCTTCTTCTTCGAGCAGGTCCACGTCCGCTGGCCGCTGCCGCCGGCCGCAACACCGAAGTTCGCCGCCTACCAAAAAGTGCTGATGGACGTCCTCGCCGGTCAGCGTCCGCCCTACGCAGCCATCTGGATGTGTCTATTCTCCGGACAACTCATCGAGTGGTATCCGTTTGCCGTAGTCGCGACGACCTACACCCCGCTGTCGCCCACGCGCACCAGGCTTCGTAGTGAATACTTCTTCGACCGCCAGATCGCCGAAACGCGTCGCGACTATGTCGAAACCGGCTTGGCCGTGCTCGACGAAGTCACCAGCGAAGACCACATGGCTTCCCAAACACTCCAAAACGGCCGCCAGGCCCTGTTTGCCGCAGGCGAAAACCTGCAAGGCCCCTATCAAATGCCAATGGAGCAGGGCCTCCGCCGCTTCCACAATTGCCTGCGCTCCATCGTCGCCAGCGTCTAGTTGGGCCACCTTCACGTACTCCCTAGAGCCTGTTATGCACTTTGCAGGCTCTAAAAGTCGGTGTTTAGTGTGAAATTGGCGTTCTTTGGCACCACTTAACCTGATCATGGAGTCCCTGGAGTTGCTTTGAGTGTTCAGGATCGCGTGTTTTACAGCGAAATCAGCATCGAAAGTCAATAACAGGCTCTAGTGCGTGCTATCCAACGCTTTGTCGGCATCGAAGTTCTTTTCATTTTTCTTGTCCCCAAAAATCTTTCCTTGCATAAGAAATGCGCAAACTGGACCGCTAATCTCTTACGGGTTAGGTTGAGGCTCCTCCCATAGTTCACCAGAAGAATTCTTCTTAGAGGAGCGAACGCAAATGTGGTCGAGAAAAACTTTTCTGAGTTTGGCATGCTTGTGCGTGCTATTACTAAGCCGCCCCATCTCCGCTGTCGAGCCTCCCGCGCAAAAGGTCAAGATCACGCAGCCCGTTGAGTTCAATACTCCGGAAGCGGACGCGATCATGGAAACGGTCAAAATGTTTCCGCCGGAAAATCCGTGGAACACGAAGGTCAGCGATTGGCCTCTCCATAAGAACTCGCAGGCAGTCATTGATTCGATCGGCGGTGACAAGCCGATGCGCTACAACCCCGACATGGCGTTCATTATCGTGCCGCCGAATCAACCAAGGATCGCAGTCAAACTTTTGGAGATCGCCGAAGAGTCGGATAAAGGCCCCTATCCCATACCTGACAATCTGCCGATCGAAGGCTGGCCCGCCTACTTCGAGCGCGAGCAGCCAGACATGAATCTGAAAAAATTGCAACAGCGCGACACCGAAGTCGACAGCGATCGCCATGCCATTGTTCTCGATCCCACCAACAAGAAGCTTTACGAGTTCTTTAAGATGGGAAAGTCGGGCGGCAAATGGCAAGCCGACCAGGCTTCGATCTTTGATTTGTCGAGCAATAAACTCCGGCCGGCCGGTTGGACCTCGGCCGACGCCGCAGGTCTTCCAATCTTGCCGGCGGTCGTACGGTACGACGAACTCGAACGCGGCAAGATCGCGCACCC
>CAZGMU010000355.1:4022-5133 GCA_964526975.1 uncultured Planctomycetaceae bacterium | reverse complement strand
GTGTAAAGTGGCTAATCTTGCAGCATCCACACAAGCTAGCGTTTGCATAATCGTGAAAGCGTCAGGGCGTGCCACCCGGAATTCCCGGATGTCCTCAGATACTTGCCAAGGGCACCATGTGCATGGCTTTGCGTGGCATGGCGAAGTGTTGCTAAACATGGCCACTCCAGGCAGTGGGCGTGGCACCCGCGTGAGAAGCTTTTAGAAGCTCTAACAGAATGAACGAAACCGCCAAGAACACAAAGGACGCCAAGCAATTCGCTGCTGATTTCTGTCTTCCTTGGCTCACTGGGCGACTTGGCGGTTTAATTTGTTAGAAGCCTTTGGAGATTCTAAAGCTATTTCCAAGGCGCCCTCACCCCGGCCCTCTCCCAAGGGGAGAGGGGGTGGTTTGCTCGAACTCCGAAATTGTCGGGATCATTTTGTTTCGGCGGGGCTTTTGACAGGATCGCGGTCGCGAGCCGGATCGGCGCTTTCGGTGAATTTCTTTTGTTGGCGAGTGAGGTTGGCTTCGGGCTTCGAGGGATCGTGCTTGGGATTGGGGGTCGGGAACTGCGCGCCGACTTCCTTGCGCCAAGCGTTCAAGCGATCGCGCAGCTCGTTGACTTTGTCTGGCATTTGAGCGGCCAAGTCGTGTTGTTCGCCGATGTCCTCTTTCAGGTTGTAGAGTTCGACGTGGTTATCGGTGAGACTTTCGATCAGCTTATAGTCGCCTTTGCGGATCGCGCTGTAAGGGGTAGCGCCACCTTTTTGGTAGTGTTGGTAGTGGGGATAGTGCCAGAAGAGCTCGTCGCGCTTGAGATCGCCGGATTGGCGGAGGAGGGGGACGAGGCTGACGCCGTCGACCGCGGTTTTTGCTCCGTCCGGAATGCCGGCGATTTCCATGAGCGTTGGGAAGAGATCCATGGTGATGACGGGCGTATCGCAAACCGAGCCAGGCTTGGTGACGCCGGGCCAGTCGATGATCAGGGGGACGCGCGTGCCGCCTTCGTAGCAGGAGCCTTTGCCAGCGCGGAGCGGCAGGTTCGAGGTGGTCGGCACTCGGCCGCCGTTGTCTGAAGCGAAGATGACGACCGTGTTGTCGGCGATTCCGAGTTTCTTCAACTCCTTG
>CAZGMU010000355.1:0-4012 GCA_964526975.1 uncultured Planctomycetaceae bacterium | reverse complement strand
ATCATGGCGGCGTAGATGGCGTTGGACTGAGGTTCGCCTTCCTTGGCCTTCGCCTCGTATTTGGCGATCAGCTTCTGGCGGGCTTGAAGCGGCAAGTGGACGGCGAAGTGGGGCAGGTAGACAAAGAACGGTTTGTCTTTATTCTCGCGGATGAAGTGGATTGTTTCGTCGGTGAGGCGGTCGGTGACGTATTCCCCCTTGGGGCCGTCCTTGAGCGTGGGGATGTCGTACGGCGAGAAGTAATGTTGCGTGTTGGGCTTGTCGGTGCCGGCTACGAAATAGTCGAAGCCCTGCTTATCGGGATAATACTCTTCGCCTCCCAGGTGCCATTTGCCAATCGCGGCGGTCGCGTAGCCGGCTTTGCGGAAGACCTCCGCCATCGTGGTTTCCTCGAGCGGCAAATACTTAGTCCAGTCGGGGACGATGACCTTGGGGTTGTCCGGCATTTGGCCGGGGATCCAATCGGTGATGTGGAGCCGGGCCGGGTATTTGCCAGTGAGCAGGGCGGCGCGACTGGGGGAGCAAACGGTGCAGGCCGAGTAATTTTGGGTGAACTTCATGCCGTCGCGCGCGAGCTGATCGATATTGGGCGACTCGTAGAATTTGCTGCCGTAGCCGCTGAGGTCGGTCCAGCCAAAATCGTCGGCCAGAATGACGATAATATTCGGCTTGGGAGCCGCCGACGCGCTTGGGGGAAAGGCGAGCAACGTGGCCGTGGCGAAAGTGAAAAGAGCCAGAGTCGTCAGTCGGTGGAACGATGAAAGCGAACGCATTAGAGATACCTCTGATTTCACGCCTGGGCGCAGGTCGGAGAGCAGGAGGAATTGCTCGCCCGCGCGGTTCTGAATGGAATTTTAATAGGAGGGGGCGGCGGCATGGTTGCGACGACAATAGGCCAGCCGCTTGACATAGCGTGGATAAAGGCCTAACTGTTGTCAATGACATGGGGAACAACAACTATCGCCGTGCGCGCTGGGATCGGGCACTGAATGTCCTGATTTTGGGGGGCTTTCTGGCAGCTAGTGCAAACACCGATGCCGTGGCCCAGGCACCGCCATTCGACGGGCGGCCGTGGAATTTGTCGACTGGTAATTTGTCGGTGGCGTTTATCCAGAGCTCGCCGATTGGTGCTTTTCCGAAGCCGAATTTTCTGGAGCCGCCGCCTGCGGTTGATTCGCTCGTTCGCCTCAAAAACATGGGGCTGGTGGCCAACGAGGATTACATCGCCTGGGGGGCCGTGGAGCGCGAGCCGGGGAAATGGGAGTGGCAGCAGCACGATGCGATGGAGCGGGCGCTGCACGAGGCTGGCCTGAAATATGTCGTTTACAACTGGGCCCATTTTCCGCCTGTGTGGCTACGCGAGCAGAAAGAAAAGCGAACACTACTGAAGTGCCTGGAGCATGGCGAAGAGACGAACTATCTCTCGGTTTTCGATCCACGCACGATCGAGTGGTATGACCATTTCTATAAAAATATCCACGATCATTTTGGCGATCGAGTGGACGACATTTATGCCTGCATCCTAGGCCCCTACGGCGAAGGCAACTATCCATTGGCCGTGCCCGATTGGATCAACATGGGGCATTGCCACGAGGGGTACTGGTGTGGCGATGAATACGCGACGCGAGCCTTTCAAGCCGCGATGGAGCGGAAGTACGGCAGCATCGATCGATTGAACGCGGCTTGGGGAAAGAAGCTGGCTTCGTTCGAAGAAGTGCTGCCGCCGCAGGAGATCGCTCAGAAGGATTTCAAGCCGTCGCTGGCAGCCTTTCCCACGGGTGAGGACAAGCGGCGCTGGCTTGATTTCATTACGTGGTATCATCAAGCGATCATCGACTTTGCCGAGCAATCGTTGAAGACGGTGCTTAAGTACTATCCGCCGTCGAAGGTACGCATCAAACCGGGCGGTAGCGCGGGGGGTGTGAATCCGTTGCCTTGGGGCACGTACTGCCCTGGCTACGCGCGGATGGCGAAGGGATATGGCATCGTGATTCAACCGGCTGATTGCCAGGGGGCCGTGTTCGCGGATAAGTGGATGGGCACCGCGTACCAATTCTATGGCGTGACCGAGAGCACCGAGCCCGCGACAGCGCTCGATCAAAAGGCCTTTGTGCGGCGCGTGTTTTCCGATGCTTCGGCCGGCGCGAAGCAGTTTTTCACGTATGAATTCGAGCAGCATGTGCCGGAGATTCACAAGTATATTCACCTCATCACTGGGAAGCCGGGCGAAACCGAGGTGGCCGTCTATTGCCCGACGACGCTGTACCGCTTGGGCGCGAACTTGGGCTACACGATCCAGGCTAGCAATGAAATGCGCGACGCCTGCGAGTACGATGTACTGGATGAAGCGTTGATTCTTGACGGCGCGCTCGATCCGGGGCGGTACAAAGCACTGGTGATTTACCAGGCCGAGGTTGTCGATAGCCCGGTGCTGGAGAAATTCACGGCCTTTGCAAAAGCGGGTGGTCGGCTGATTGTCGTCGGGAGCACGCCGATCCAAGACGTGGCTGGAAAAGCTTGGAGCGGCAGTTCGGCCATCGAGCGAGTCGACCCGCCCAACGGCGACAAGCAATGGTTGCCGGCACTGACCAAGAGCCTAAGCGGTTTGAAGGGTGTCGACGGCAAGCTGGATGGCGTATGGACCTCGCGCCGGGGCGAACAAGTGTTGGCGTACAACTCGACCGATAAGCCGGTCGCCGCGCAGATTAAAGGCAAGACGGTGCAAATTCTTCCTCATTCCATTTACGATGACCCGGCACAACCTTAGGACTCAACATGGCTCGCCAATTTCGTACTGATTTTCTCATTGCGATCACACTCGGTGTGTTGCAATCTCTCGTGGCTTTCGGTGCTGAGGTAGCGGATACGTCGAAGGCCTTCATCGATGGGAATGGGCTAGGGTGGCAGTCGCTGACCGAGTCTGACTTCGAGCCAGTCAACGGCGACAAGGACACCTGGAGTTGGAAGGATGACGTTCTGCACTGCAAAGGCCAGCCGATCGGCGTGATGCGGACGAAGAAGCAATACACCAACTTCGAGTTGGTGGCAGATTGGAAGCATTTGCAGTCGGGCGGCAACTCGGGCATTTTTGTTTGGGCGCCGGCAGCCGCGCTCGAAGGGTTGAAACCAGGAGTGTTGCCGAAGACGGGAATCGAAGTCCAAATCCTCGACCATGGCTTTACCGAGCAATTCGAAAAGCAAACCGGCAAGAAAGCGGATTGGTTCACGACCAACGGCGATATATTTCCGGTGGCCAATTCGAAGATGAAGCCCTTTCCGCCCGTGTCTCCGCAGGGGACCCGAAGCTTTCCTCGCAAGAACCTGAGCAAGGGGGTGGGTGAGTGGAATCACTACTATGTTCGAGCGATCAACGGCGAAGTGCGGCTGTGGGTCAATGGCGAGGAGGTCTCTGGCGGGACCGATTGCGAGCCGCACTCTGGCTACTTGTGTCTTGAAGCGGAAGGCGCGCCGATCGAGTTCAAGAATCTGCGAATTCGCGAATTGCCGTAAAGAAGGTTGTTCAGGAATTTTAGTAGTTGAATTGTTTGGTCTTAACCGCGAAGCGGTTGGATGGTGTCACTAAAACGCGGAAAGAACCTTAAAGATTGATTCAATCGGCAACCAGCTTGAACCCACCGGAGTAAACCTGGTGGGAGCAAGCTAGTCGCTCGTCGTTGTGTGGCTGAATTCTGGCGAATCCAGCTACCCCTCGAATTAGCTTTGAGGTTTCTCATGTTAATGTAGCCGCGTTGTATGGGGGCTCGGAGAGCGTGGCTCTCCGGCTATGGGGGATTTGCCGTAACAGAGAGTGATCGAAGGCGTTAGGTATAGGAAGTCAAATTGACTACTCGGGCGACAAAGCTACGGAGCGCGGTGCGGTTGCTTGGTGTGGGAACAAAGTCACTCATCCACCAATGTGGTCGAACCGGCAGCAGCCGCAGCCTGGGAGGCTGTCTCGTCGTTCAGCAGCACAGATGCTTTGCTGGTGGCATATTTATGTAGCGGCGTGCGC